>NZ_CALIWN010000033.1:0-2419 GCF_938046485.1 uncultured Aggregatibacter sp.
TGCTACAATGAAGCCCCGAGTAACGTTGTTGACGAAGTCATTAAAAGCAAATCCTGATTTTTATTTTTGGAGTTAAATCATGTCTAAAGAGAAATTTACCCGAACCAAACCGCACGTAAACGTAGGCACGATAGGCCACGTTGACCACGGTAAGACCACCCTGACCGCAGCGCTGACCAAAGTGGGCGCAGAGCGTTTTGGTGGTACCTTCAAGGCTTACGACCAAATTGACGGTGCTCCGGAAGAGCGTGCCCGTGGTATCACCATCTCAACCGCACACGTTGAATACGAATCCCCGAATCGCCACTATGCGCACGTAGACTGCCCGGGACACGCCGACTACGTCAAAAACATGATCACCGGTGCGGCGCAAATGGACGGCGCAATTCTCGTCTGCTCCGCAGCCGATGGTCCGATGCCGCAAACCCGTGAACACATCCTGCTGTCCCGTCAAGTAGGCGTGCCGTATATCGTCGTTTACCTGAACAAGGCAGACATGGTTGACGATGCCGAACTGCTTGAATTGGTAGAAATGGAAGTGCGTGACCTGTTGAGCGAATACGACTTCCCGGGTGACGATACCCCGATCATTATCGGCTCTGCCCTGAAGGCTCTTGAAGGCGATCAGTCAGACATTGGCGTGCCGTCTATCGTCAAACTCGTTGATGCACTGGACAGCTACATTCCCGAGCCGCAACGCGACATTGACAAACCCTTCCTGATGCCAATTGAAGACGTCTTCTCCATCTCTGGACGTGGTACCGTCGTAACCGGACGTATCGAACGTGGTGTCATCAAAGTTGGTGAAGAAATCGAAATCGTCGGTATCCGTCCGACGGCAAAAACCACCTGCACCGGTGTAGAAATGTTCCGCAAACTGCTGGATCAGGGTGAAGCTGGCGACAACGTAGGTGTGCTGCTACGCGGTACCAAACGTGAAGAAGTTGAGCGTGGCCAAGTCTTGGCCAAGCCGGGCACCATCACCCCGCACACCAAATTTGAGGCAGAAGTGTACATCCTGTCCAAAGACGAAGGTGGCCGTCACACCCCATTTTTCAAAGGCTATCGTCCGCAATTCTACTTCCGTACCACCGACGTAACTGGCGAATGCATTCTGCCGGAAGGCGTAGAAATGGTCATGCCGGGCGACAACGTGAAGATGAACGTTCACCTGATTTCGCCGATTGCTATGGACGAAGGGCTGCGCTTTGCGATTCGCGAAGGTGGTCGTACAGTAGGTGCTGGCGTCGTCGCTAAAATTATCGAGTAAACGCCATGGCAAATGCACAAAAAATCCGGATTCGTCTGAAGTCATATGATCATCGTCTGATCGATGCTTCCGCGAAGCAGATTGTTGAGACCGCTAAGCGTGCCGGTGCCCAAGTTAAGGGACCGGTACCGCTTCCTGTGAAAAAAGAGATTTATACCGTATTGATTTCTCCGCATGTCAACAAGGATGCGCGTGATCAATATGAAATGCGCACGCATAAACGTATCATGGATATTGTTGATCCTACGGACAAAACCGTTGATGCGTTGATGAAGTTAGATCTCGCGGCAGGTGTTGACGTAAAGATTGAGTTGCAGTAAAATCGCGCACCTTTCTTGAAAGTCCTGAAAGGCGAAGAGGGTTACCCGCCCTCCTCTCGCCTTTTTCATTTACATGAGGAAAAATATGACAATGGGTTTAGTGGGTCAAAAAATAGGTATGACCCGTATATTTAATGAGGATGGTAGTGCTTGCGCCGTAACGGTTATTGAAGTTAAGCCTAACATCATCTCACAGATCAAAACGCTCGCTACTGACGGTTATAATGCTGTTCAGGTCTCTGTGGGCGAGCGAAAAACAAATCGCACCAGCAAGGGGCTTGCGGGGCATTTTGCCAAAGCTAACGTGGCTGCCGGTGTTGTTATTAAGGAATTCCGCATTGCCGCAGAAGATGTTGCTCAATTTAGTTTGGGTAGCGCGGTTGATGTTTCTCTGTTTTCAGAGGGGCAGCGTGTTGATGTCCGTGGACGCAGCGTTGGTAAAGGGTTTGCCGGCACCATCAAGCGCCACCATTTTAGCGGGCAGCGTAAAACACACGGTAACTCGCTTTCGCATCGTGTGCCGGGTTCTATCGGTCAGAACCAAACCCCAGGTCGTGTTTTCAAGGGAAAGAAAATGTCTGGCCATTTGGGAAACAAAATGCGTAGCACCCAAAACTTGGAAATTGCACGCGTGGATGGCGAGCGTAATCTGCTTCTGATTAAAGGGGCGGTTCCAGGTGCGAAGGGCGGTTTTGTTGTGATTCGTCCGTCAGTAAAAGCATAAAGGAGGCATTCGTGGAAATTAAGTTTAAAAATGCTTCCGGTTCCATCGCGGTTGCAGATGACATATTTAATGTGGCTTTTAATGAACCTTTAGTTCACCAAGTGG
>NZ_CALIWN010000034.1:0-1677 GCF_938046485.1 uncultured Aggregatibacter sp.
TTTGAATTCTCAGCAGGATCTAAATAAATACCTTTAGTATATCCATACCAAGTAGGGTTAAAAATCTCTATGTTTTTTACCCTGCTTTTTATTTCTAAATCACATATCAATTAACTAAAAGTTCTTGGCGTATATATTCTAAATTCATTAAAAATACCGCATTCGTTTTTTACTTACTTTAGGAGATCCTATGCTTTTAACAGGGTTATTTTGTGGTATTTTGCTTGGTTTTGTGATGCAACGTGGGCGTTTTTGTATCACCGGTGCCTTTCGTGATTTATATGTCACCAAAAACAACAAAATGTTTGTTGCATTACTTATTGCCATTACGGTGCAATCTGTCGGTTTCTTTTTATTAAAAGAAATAGGCGTGTTGAATGTTGATCCGGCTGAAAACTTTGCCTTTTTAGCCGTATTAATCGGCGCATTTTTATTTGGTATCGGCATTGTGTTGGCTGGCGGTTGTGCCACAGGAACTTGGTATCGTGCAGCAGAAGGTTTAGTCGGAAGCTGGATTGCACTTTTTACCTATATGCTGTTAAGCGCAATGATGAGAACCGGCCCACTCGGTGATTTTAATAAAGCATTGCGCGATATTAATATCGAACAACGCAATATTTACGATACCTTCGGCATTTCACCGTGGTGGTTGGTCGCATTACTTAGCTTGATTACCGGTTATTATGTGTACAAACATTTAAGCAAACCGGCGCCCAAATTAGCGACGCTTAAACCAAGAAAAACAGGTCTAGCCCATTTTTTATTTGAAAAACGCTGGCATCCTTTTGTGTCTGCCGTGTTGGTGGGATTAATCGCCTTGCTCGCTTGGCCTTTAAGCGTAGCAACAGGACGTGAATTTGGCCTAGGTATTACCGGCCCTTCTGCCAACATCATGCAATACCTCGTTACCGGCAATGACAAATTTATTAACTGGGGTGTGTTCCTCGTCCTAGGGATTTTTATTGGTTCATTTATTGGGGCGAAAGGAAGCAATGAATTTCGCGTTCGCGTTCCTGATGTCACGACCATTTTGCGTAGCGCACTAGGCGGGATTTTTATGGGCATCGGTGCAAGCCTTGCAGGCGGTTGCTCTATTGGTAATGGCTTGGTTGAAACCGCTTTCTTCTCATGGCAAGGCTGGATTTCTCTGCCGGTAATGGTGCTTGGCACTTGGGTTGCCGCCTACTTTACCATTATTCGACCGCAACGATTAAAAACCGTCACAGCTTAATTTTAGGAGATAAAAATGATTGTTAAATTACCTACACTCGGTTTAGTTTGCCCTTTCCCATTGGTTGAAGCCAAAGAAGCCATGGCGAAACTCAATAAGGGCGATGGGTTAGAAATTGAATTTGACTGCACACAAGCCACAGAAGCCATTCCTGCATGGGCGGCAGAAGAAGGTTACGAAGTAACTGATTTTGAACAAATCGATGATGCTAAATGGAAAATTACCGTCATTAAATAAGGTACAAGGGCAATCAAAATTTGCGGTATTTAAGTTGGAAAAACACATAGAAAAATCACCGCACTTTAGTTTGCCGTGTTATTGATGTCGCTTTTTTAATTAAATAAGCCCCCCGATGGCGCAAACGTCCACGTTTGTGCCTGTAACTAAAATGAAAAAAGCACAAGCGTGGACGCTTGCGCTATCGGAGGGGATTCACATAAAATTGA
>NZ_CALIWN010000035.1:0-8738 GCF_938046485.1 uncultured Aggregatibacter sp.
AGTAAGACATAATCTGCACCTCAAAATAGGTGTCCAGGTTTTGGGGTGCAGATCAAAGTGCGGTCAGAATTTCAGGCGTTTTGAGAGATTATTCCACGGTAACCGCTTTCGCCAAGTTACGAGGCTGATCCACATCGGTGCCTTTAATTAGGGCAATGTGATAAGCCAACAGCTGCATCGGCACGGTGTAATAAATCGGTGCGGTAATATCATTTACCGTTGGCATGGTGATGATTTTCATGCCTTCCGCTTCACTAAAACCGGCCTCTTTATCAGCAAACACATACAATTGACCGCCACGGGCGCGCACTTCTTCTATGTTGGATTTGATTTTTTCCAGCAATTCATTGTTTGGTGCGACCACAATCACCGGCATATCGGCATCGATTAAGGCTAACGGACCGTGTTTTAGCTCACCGGCGGCATAGGCTTCTGCGTGAATATAAGAAATTTCTTTTAACTTCAACGAGGCCTCCATCGCAATGGGGTAGAACTCGCCACGACCTAAAAATAACGCATGGTTCTTTTCGGCAAAATCTTCCGCCAAGGTTTCAATGTGTTTATCGAACGCTAAAGCCTTTTCAATCTCCGCCGGCAGCGCTTGCAATGCTTTCACAATGTCCTGCTCTTTCTCCGTAGAAAGGGTCTGTTTGGCTTTACCAACCGCCACGACTAACATTAACAATGCGGCTAACTGCGTTGTAAAAGCTTTGGTGGAGGCTACCCCGATTTCCACGCCGGCGCGGGTCATGAATGCCAGATCCGATTCGCGCACGAGGGACGAGCCGGCTACGTTACAAATCGTCATCGCCGCCATATAGCCTTTTTCTTTCGCTAAACGTAAAGCTGCTAGGGTATCCGCCGTTTCGCCGGATTGGGAAATCGTAATCAATAAACTGTTTGGGCGTACTACAAATTTGCGGTAACGAAATTCAGAGGCAATTTCCACATCACAGCTCACGCCGGCCACGCTTTCAAACCAATAACGAGACACCATACCGGAATTGTAAGATGTACCACAAGCCACGATTTGAATGTGTTCCACTTTTTCGAGAATGTCTTTCGCGCCGTTACCGATCGCTTCCACCACTACGTTATTGTGGGTTACACGACCTTCCATCGTGTTGATAAGTGCGGTCGGTTGTTCGTAAATTTCTTTTTGCATGAAGTGGCGGTGTTTGCCTTTTTCCGCCGCATCGTTTTCTAAATTGGAATCATGCGCCTCACGCTCGACTTTATGACCATCGCGATCGTAAATATCCACGGAACGGCGAGTAATTTCTGCAATGTCGCCCTCTTCTAAGAAAATAAAGCGACGGGTAACGCTTAACAAAGCAAGTTGGTCAGAGGCAAGGAAGTTTTCGCCAATGCCCAAACCGATCACCAATGGGCTGCCGGAACGCGCTGCCACAAGATGTTCCGGATGCATACGATCCATCACGACCATACCATAGGCGCCGGTTAATTGTTTTACGACGTTCTGCACGGCTTCCAATAAACTGCCTGCGCTGCGCATTTCCCATTCCACCAAATGTGCAATGACTTCCGTATCTGTTTGGGAGGTAAACACATAACCACGCGCTTTCAACAACGCACGCAATTCTTCATAGTTTTCGATAATGCCGTTATGCACCACCGCAAAATTACCGGAAACGTGGGGGTGTGCGTTATCTTCGGAAGGCGCGCCATGAGTAGCCCAACGGGTGTGCGCAATGCCGGTGCCACCGATAAGCGGTGATTTTTCCACTGCCTCATTCAACGCTTTTACTTTGCCTAAGCAACGTACACGTTGTAATTCATGTTGTAAATTGACTACCGCCAATCCTGCGGAGTCATAACCACGGTATTCAAGGCGATGTAATCCATTAATTAAAATTTCTGCCACATCACGTTGTGCGACGGCACCAACAATTCCACACATAACTTTTTGCTCTCCTGAAATAAGCTAAAAAAACATTATTTAAAATAACCGCACTTTTAAGCGCAGATGACGTCCACACCATGGGCTTCAATGCGTTTTTTACTGTCTTCTAACAATAAATTATCGGTAATCAATACATCAATTTGTTGCCACACCAATTCAACGTTAGGCATCTTTCGCCCAATCTTTTGAGATTCCACCATCACAATCACTTCGCGCGCCACATCCGCCATCACTTGGCTTAAGCCAACCAATTCGTTGAATGTGGTCGTTCCACGATCAAAATCAATTCCATCGGCACCGATAAACAGCTGGTCAAAGTTATAAGAACGTAATACTTGCTCCGCCACTTTGCCTTGAAAAGACTCAGATGCCTTATCCCATGTGCCACCGGTCATTAACAACGTTGGCTCATTTTCGAGGGAACGCAGCTCGTTCGCTACATACATAGAATTGGTCATCACCACCAACCCTTGCTTGTTGTTCAACTGTTTAATCAACGCCGCCGTGGTGGTGCCGCTATCAATAATAATGCGATTGTGATCTAAAATACGTTCAGCTGCCCGTTTAGCAATGGCCAACTTTCGTTCCGAAAGAAAATCTTCCTGTTCGTCCTCAATGAGTTCTTGCGGCATCAAGATCGCGCCACCATAACGACGCACTAAGAAACCGTTATTTTCTAACACCGTTAAGTCTTTACGAATCGTGACTTCCGAAGTATCAAACAGCTGAACAAGCTGATCAACGCTCACCTCTCCACGCTCCAGCAATAATTGCATGATGCCGTGACGACGTTGTTGGGTATTGCGAGGATGAATGTGTCGTTTAGTCATTTCCAAACCCAAATAGTTCCGTTTAAATTTCGATTCGAAAGTTTATAGCCATTTAGAAAGGATGTAAATAAAAAGATAGGCAACAAAAAACCCTGTTTACTAGAAACAGGGTTTGAAGATTAAATATCAGAACTAATTATTTAACAGCATCTTTTAATGCTTTACCAGAAACGAATGCTGGCACTTTAGAAGCCGCAATTTTAATTTCTGCACCGGTTTGTGGGTTACGACCGGTACGCGCTTTACGCTCATTGATTTTAAATGTGCCGAAACCGATTAATTGTACGGCATCACCTTTTTTTAAGCTTTCAGTGATTGCATCTAAAGTTGCTTCTAAAGCAGCTTTAGCTTGTTTTTTATTTAATTCGGCTGCGCTTGCAATAGCATCAATTAAATCTGTTTTGTTCATAGATTAGTACCTTCTATTTTTTTAAATTTACAGTGGTGAAATAAATAATATTATCATTACTCATTCAATAAACTGAGCTCACTATAATCAGTGCAGGCAAAGCTTAATCTAAGTTGCACCGAAAGCAAAGCATGAATTATGATTTTTGTGGAAAATATCACATTACTGTTCTATTTTTATACAAATATTCGAAACCGCCTCTTCACGCAACGCATTTTTTAAATCAGAAATCAGTTCAACATCATGCCTTTCCGCCTCTTTTAACGCGCGATACAGTTGCCATTGCACATCTAATTCTTGCTGGATTAAATCCGATTCCTTCAGTTCCACCTCGGATAAGGTGCGATCATATTCCGTTTCTAAATAACCCGCTACCGTTCCCAATGACAGTTGGCTGACTTTTACCGCTTGCTCCAATGACGCGCCGGCAATGATGGTATGCAACACTTCCGCCAACCCTTCACAAGCATCTAATGCCGGCACAACACCGTAAAAATCATAGTCATTCACATCGGGAATAATGTTTTCCAGTTTTTCTAACTGACTTTCAAAATTAATGTTGGCCTCTTTAACCGTTAAATATTCCCACACTAAATTCAAAATATTGTGATACACCTTAGCGTTTTGTGGCTGTTCTGTGATTTGGCAGAATAAATGGTAGTTGGGATACATTCGCTCACACAAGCACGCCATAAAAGTTAAATGCTGCCAAGTAGCGAGATTTTCTAAACGTTTATGAATCGGATTTCGCATCATTTTTTCTCCGCACTTTAGCGATGATAAGGTTTAGAGAGCTGATGTACGGCATCCACCAACACTTTCGGGCTTTCTTCCGGCACGTCCTGATGAATGCCATGCCCAAGGTTAAATACATGACCGCTCCCTTCACCAAACGCCGCTAAAATTGACCGCACTTCGTCTTCAATTCGTCTGGCAGGTGCATAAAGCACGCTCGGATCCATGTTGCCTTGCAATGCCACTTTATGCCCAATACGGCGGCGTGCCTCAGCAATATCCACCGTCCAATCCAAGCCCACGGCATCACAACCGGTATCGGCAATGGCTTCTAACCATAAGCCGCCACCTTTGGTAAATAAGGTGACCGGCACACGACGCCCCTCATGATCGCGAATCAAACCATCTACGATTTTGTGCATATAACGCAAGGAAAACTCGGGATATTCACGATGCGCCAACACGCCGCCCCAGGTATCAAACACCATGACCGCCTGGGCGCCGGCTTTAATTTGCGCATTTAAGTAAAGAATCACGCTGTCTGCCAGTTTATCTAACAAGGCGTGCAATAAGTGCGGTTCGCTATACAGCATTTTTTTAATTTTCGTAAAGGCTTTAGAAGAACCGCCTTCCACCATGTAAGTAGCCAATGTCCACGGACTCCCGGAAAAGCCGATAAGAGGCACTTCACCATTGAGTTCACGGCGAATTGTGCGCACCGCATTCATCACATATTGCAGTTCTTGTTCCGGATCCGGAATAGGTAAATTTTCCACCGCACTTTTGCTGTCAATAACCCGTTCAAATTTTGGTCCTTCACCGGCGCCAAAGCTTAAGCCAAGCCCCATGGCATCGGGAATCGTTAAAATATCGGAAAATAAAATTGCCGCATCTAATGCATAACGGCGCAACGGTTGTAATGTCACCTCACAGGCCAAATACGCATTACGACACAAAGACATAAAATCACCGGCTTGCGCACGAGTGGCTTTGTATTCCGGCAAATACCGCCCCGCTTGGCGCATCATCCAAATCGGCGTCATATCCACAGGTTGACGTAAAAGGGCTCTTAAATAGCGGTCATTTTTTAATGTGGTCATAAAATCTCTCGTTATTATGATGTTGTTGACACAATGCCAGTGTCGCTTCAATAAGTTTGCGCGCAATCGTGCCATGGGGCGGCAACTCAGGTAACGGCTTGTCATAAGTAAACCATTGCGCATCATGAATTTCTTCCGGCTGAATTTGAATCTCACCGCCGGCGTAATCGGCTAAAAACCCGACCATTTGCGAATTGGGAAATGCCCAAGGTTGGCTACCAAAGTAGCGCAAATTTTGCACATGAATATGGGTTTCTTCGTAAACTTCTCGCCACACGGCTTCCTCAAAGGTTTCCCCCACTTCCACAAAGCCTGCCAGCGTTGTGTACATACCGCCTTTATGGCGACGATGATTTGCTAACAAAATTTGTGAACCACGCCGAACGGCAACAATAATTGATGGGCAAATGACAGGATAAGCCCGAAAGCCGCAAGCTTGGCATTGTACTGCCCATTCATCCGACATTTGTTCCGTTTTTCCACCGCACTTGCCGCAAAATTGATGCGTTTGGTAAAAATGATTGAGCTCCACACCACGGCTGAGCAAATTAAATTGTTCCAACGGCAATGATAGCTGATCACGCAAGGAAAAATACGCACGCCCATCATCCGTTTGGGATTCCACCAAATACAGTGGTTGTCCGGCCCACTCGCCAATACGCATGGCGTGAAGTCCGGTTAATCCTAACTCATCGGCACGACCAAAAGGAAGTTTGCCATCCACCCAATGAATCGATGACGCTTGCGTAAAGAGCCAAAAGCCCTGTTTGTCAGGCTCAATTCGTTTCATTTTTAACACCTGTTGTAATACGCGGAAAACACGTCCATTTTCTACCGCACTTTGTGGTTCCGAGAAGAAAAAAGTGCGGTCATTATAAAAGGTATTTGTTCATTTAGCGAATGATCCCCATAAAAAAACCCGAGACTTCGCTCGGGTTTCTTCTTGCAGAAATATTATTCTGCGTGATCGTCTTCTTCTACCATATTTAACATTTCAGCTAAACTGGCCTCGGCATCCTCAGAGGTCATGACGAATTCAGAAGCAATCTCTTCTTCATCCATCGCCGATAGTCTTACCGGCACCTCTTCATCTGCGATAACTGACGCGTTTTTATGACGATTTTGGTGATACGCAAAACCGGTACCTGCCGGAATCAAACGACCTACGATGACGTTTTCTTTCAAGCCGCGCAATTCATCGCGTTTACCTGCTACTGCCGCTTCCGTTAACACACGTGTGGTTTCTTGGAAGGATGCCGCAGAGATGAAGGACTCGGTGGCCAAGGACGCTTTGGTAATACCCAATAATTCGCGTTCAAATTCCACCGGCGGTTTGCCTTCGGCTTCACGTTTACGGTTAACGATTTTCACGCGAGCTACTTCCACTTGTTCCCCTTCAAGGAATTCGGAGTCGTAAGCTTTGGTAACAATCGCTTTACGCAACATTTGGCGCACGATCACTTCGATGTGTTTATCGTTAATTTTTACCCCTTGTAAGCGGTAAACTTCTTGGACTTCATTCACGATATATTCGGTTACCGCGTGTACACCGCGTAAACGTAAGATGTCATGTGGCGTTTCCGCACCATCGGAGATTAAATCACCGCGTTCTACCATTTCACCTTCGAATACGTTCAATTGACGCCATTTTGGAATCATTTCTTCGTACACTTCGCCTTCTGCCGGGGTAATCAACAAGCGGCGTTTACCTTTGGTTTCTTTACCGAAGGACACGATACCGGAGATTTCTGCCAAAATCGCAGGCTCTTTCGGCTTACGCGCTTCAAACAAGTCTGCCACGCGTGGAAGACCACCGGTAATATCTTTCGTTCCTACAGATTCTTGCGGAATACGTGCTAACGGATCACCGATATGCACTTCTGCGCCGTCATCTAATGTCACGATAGCTTTACTTGGTAAGAAGTATTGCGCCACTACGTCAGTACCCGGAACAACAACATCGTTGCCTTTGTCATCTACCAGTTTGATTGCCGGACGTAAGTCTTTACCAGCGGTTGCACGTTCACCCACATCTTGCACTACGATAGAAGAAAGACCGGTTAATTCATCGGTTTGACGGGTGACGGTTAAGCCGTCCACGATATCCACAAATTTCACAAAACCACTCACTTCAGAGATAACCGGCATAGTATGCGGATCCCAGTTAGCGATGGTTTCACCGGCATTCACCTCTTGCTGATCGCCTTTGTTTAAAATCGCACCATAAGGCACTTTATAGTGTTCTTTGGTACGTCCGAACGTATCCACAACGGTTAATTCGGTATTACGAGACGTTAATACCAATTTGCCTTCGTTATTCGTAACGAATTTCGCATTGGCTAAACGCAATGTCCCGTTGTTTTTCACTTGTACGCTAGACTCTTTGGCTGCTGCAGATGCCGCACCACCGATGTGGAACGTACGCATGGTTAACTGTGTTCCCGGTTCGCCGATAGATTGTGCCGCAATAACACCCACTGCTTCACCTTGGTTGATCAAGTGGCCACGTGCTAAGTCACGACCGTAACATTTCGCACACACTCCGAAATCGGTGTTACAGGTTACAACAGAACGTACTTTCACGCTGTCTACAGAGTTTTCGTCTAATACGTCACACAATTTTTCATCTAATAAGGTATTGCGTGGAATTAAAACTTCTTCCGTACCTGGTTTTAAGATGTCTTCTGCCGCAACACGACCTAAAACTTGTTCACGTAGAGGCACTTTTTCATCACCACCCTCAATTAACGGGGTCATCACGATACCTTCGTGTGTACCACAGTCATCTTCTACGATAACGAGGTCTTGTGCGACGTCAACCAAACGACGAGTTAAGTAACCTGAGTTCGCTGTTTTCAACGCGGTATCCGCCAAACCTTTACGCGCACCGTGGGTGGAAATAAAGTATTGTAAAACGTTTAAACCTTCACGGAAGTTTGCGGTAATAGGTGTTTCGATAATGGAACCATCCGGACGTGCCATCAAGCCACGCATACCTGCTAACTGACGAATCTGTGCTGCAGAACCACGCGCACCGGAATCTGCCATCATAAAGATGCTGTTGAAAGACGCTTGTTTTTCCGGTTTACCTTCACGGTTAATCACTTCTTCCGTAGAAAGGTTTTCCATCATGGCTTTAGCAACACGCTCGTTGGCGGCAGCCCAAATATCGATTACTTTGTTATAACGTTCGCCGGCAGTCACAAGACCGGATTGGAATTGTTCCTGAATTTCAGCCACTTCTTCTTCCGCAGCAGAAATAATTTCGTATTTCTTCGCCGGAATGACCATATCGTCGATACCAACGGAAGAACCTGAACGTGCAGCATAAGCAAAACCGGTATACATAATGTGGTCAGCAAACATGACGCTGGCTTTTAAACCTAAACGACGATAGCTTTCATTAATTAACTTAGAAATCGCCTTTTTGCCAAGTGTTTGGTTAAACAAGCTAAACGGCATACCTTTCGGCGCGATCATCCATAAAATGGCACGACCAATAGTGGTATCTGTTAATGTGGTTTTTGATTCAAACTCACCCGCTTCATTTTTCACATATTCGGTAATACGCACTTTCACGCGAGAATGCAATTCCGCCTGACCGGTACGATAGGCTTTTTCTGCTTCGCGTGGATCTTGCAATAACATGCCTTCACCTTTACCGTTCACTTTGTCGCGGGTCATATAGTAAAGACCCAACACCACGTCTTGTGATGGAACGATAATCGGATCACCGTTTG
>NZ_CALIWN010000036.1:0-59270 GCF_938046485.1 uncultured Aggregatibacter sp.
CATAATCCTGTTCGGTGACGAGTTTGATAATTTTCAAACGAAATTGATAAGAGTAGGACATAATCTGCACCTCAAATTAGGTGTCCAGGTTTTGGGGTGCAGATCACTTTTTAGCTAAGCAGATCAATATTTAAAACAGAATCAACCGCATGCCAATAATTTTTCGCACTGCTATATTTCCAATCCTGTGGCTCAGACACAAACCCGCTCACCACCGGATTTTGATGAATATAGTCTAACTTTTCGTTGAAAAATTTATCGGAATGAATTTCGATGGGTTGGTTGTGGTGTTGCCAGAATTGATAGTGAGTGACATTGGAGTTTTTTGTTCCTGCCCTTTTGAACATCCACAACAACCATTCTTTACGGCTTTCTTGTTGATTATCGCGAATTAAATTCACCAGATTCGTTGCTGTAAATTTCTTTAAATCTCTTATCAGCGCCGATGGATTCTCTTTTTTAGCTTGAAATAATAAATAAACATGGCTAGACATTATGCAATATCCATAAATCAGCATTCCACGCTCTTTTCGAAAGAATGATAACGCTTGAATCATCAGTTCAAAATAGGATTCTCGAATAAAAACATCAATCCAATATACGGTTGCAAAACTAACAAAATAGATTCCTTCTTTATTATTAAATTTATATTTTCTGCTCATTACACACCTCAAAAGTAGACAACATAATTAGCAGAAAATATAAATTCAACAATAAAACACTCATCTTGGAACTCAGATCGCAAAACAAAATTAATTTCTATAAATAAAGATAGCACATTCTATACTGCCGGAATAACGCTGGCGCGCGTCTCCCTACGCGTGCCTAAATTCAAAGCATAAAAAAGCACGCGTCAGGAGACGCGCGCTATCGTTGGGGCTATCGAATATGTCACGCGCTAATTTTTGTCGTGTATTTCAGCAGCAACTGGGTTTACCGCCTGCAAAATTTTTAACTAAAATTCGGTTGCAACAAGCAGCTTATTTACTGAAGAGCACGCAAAAAAGTGTGCTGGAAATTGCATTAGCTGTCGGTTATCAAACAGAAGCACATTTTTCTAAAGCGTTTAAAAGTGCTTATCAGCGTTCACCAAGTCAATATCGTAAATAACGAATGTTGATTTCCGTGATCTATTTCACATTCTTTTCACAAATATAACATTAGAATAACGGCATCATTCACACAAAAGGAGAAAAGAATGGGCACACTCAAAATGTATATCAATGGTGAATTTGTAGAATCTAAAAGCGGTAATACTTTTGAAGTATTTAACCCAGCCACTGAAGAAGTCATTGCCGTAGTAACTAAAGGAACAGCAGAAGATGCAAGAACGGCAATTGATTATGCTGAACAGGCACAACTGGCTTGGGAAAAATTACCTGCAATCGAACGTGCAGGCTATTTACGTAAAATTGCTTCAGGCATTCGCGAAAGATCGGAAGAAATTGCACGTACCATTTCAGCTGAAATGGGCAAAGTTTTACCGCTTGCCCGCGTTGAAGTTAACTTTACCGCAGACTATATGGATTATATGGCAGAATGGGCACGCCGTTATGAAGGCGAAATCGTCCAAAGTGACCGTCCAAATGAACA
The DNA here is from genome assembly GCF_938046485.1 of uncultured Aggregatibacter sp. Taxonomy (NCBI): domain Bacteria; kingdom Pseudomonadati; phylum Pseudomonadota; class Gammaproteobacteria; order Pasteurellales; family Pasteurellaceae; genus Aggregatibacter; species uncultured Aggregatibacter sp. The sequence continues at coordinate 1,594 of NZ_CALIWN010000036.1, forward strand.
TATTTTTATCTACAAAAAACCTATTGGTGTAACAACCGGTATTTTACCGTGGAACTTCCCATTCTTTTTAATCGCTCGCAAAATGGCGCCAGCATTGGTTACGGGGAATACCATTGTGGTAAAACCAAGTGTGGATTCGCCAATTAACGCAGTTTTATTTTCTGAAATTGTTCATCAAGTGGGTTTACCAAAAGGTGTGTTCAACGTTGTTCATGGCTCTGGTGGCGAAATCGGTTATGAGCTTTCAGCCAATCCAAAAGTCGGCTTAGTTTCATTAACAGGAAGTGAGCCTGCTGGTCGTAAAGTCATGGAAGCAGCAAGCCAAAACATTACTAAAGTTAACCTTGAATTAGGCGGAAAAGCGCCTGCAATTGTATTTGCAGATGCTGATTTAGATTTAGCCGCGAAAGCTATTGTTGCCTCTCGTGTGATTAACAGCGGACAGGTATGTAACTGTGCAGAACGTATTTATGTTCAACGTGAAGTAAAAGAAGCCTTTACTGAAAAATTAGTGGAACTGATGAAAAAAGTTCGCTTTGGTGATCCATTAGCCGATGAGAGTTTAGACATGGGGCCAATGGTGAATCTCCAAGGTCAACAACATGCTCAAAAAATGGTAGATGAAACCATTAAAGCGGGTGGTAAGCTCTTGCTTGGCGGAAAAGCTGTTCAAGGTAAAGGGCATTATTTTGAGCCAACAGTCATTGCTGATGTGAGCAATGATATGGCGATTTTACGTGAAGAAATTTTCGCACCAGTGATTCCAGTTGCTACCTTTGATACAGTTGATGAGGTAATTCAATTAGCGAATGATTGTGAATATGGCTTAACTTCTTCGGTTTATACGCAAAACATCAATAAAGCAATGAAAGTGATTTCTCGCTTAAAATTTGGTGAAACCTATGTTAACCGTGAAAACTTTGAAGCAATGCAAGGTTTCCACGCTGGTTGGCGCAAATCAGGTATTGGTGGTGCAGACGGTAAACATGGTTTAGAAGAGTACCTCCAAACTCACGTGGTTTATCTCCAATACGATCAAGAGATTAACTAATAGTGACATGATCTGCTCCCAAAAGTTGGACAGGTTAGTTAACTTAAATATTGAGCTCGGTATTGCACTGGGCTCAATCCTTTTAAACCAAGTTTAATTCAGCAATTGAATGATAAGTCCGAGAGTAAAAACACTCTGATTTTAGTATCGCAAAAAAGCTTTCAATCACCGCATTATCGTAGCAATTTCCTCGGCGGCTCATACTTTGAACCGCTTTACCTTCCAACATTTTCTCCCATTCCGCCGAGCCATACAATACACCTTGGTCGCTATGAATAATCGGGCATTCTGTCGGTTTAAGCCGACTAAGCCCTTGTTCTAACATCTTTTTTACCAATGAAAACTTCGGGCGTGTCGCAAAGTTATAGGCAATAATTTCTCGGTTAGCCAAATCCATCAACGGTGAAAAATAGAGCTTTTCTTGCCCAACCTGAAACTCGCTAACATCGGTTACCCATTTTTGATTGAGTGCCGTTGCTGTAAAGTCACGATTAAGCAAATTCGGGGCAATATGCGATGTTTTTCCACGTTTTCCATGTCTTTTCTTGCGTAAAATGGAATGAATACCTAACTCGTTCATCAGCTTTAACACCGTTTTATGATTCAAATTAAAACCCATTTGGCGTAATTTAAACGTCATGGGGCGATAACCATCTCGTTTTCTGTTCTTTTTATACAGCGATAAGATAGTCTCTTTTACCTCGTGATAATTTCGCTTAATCTCTTTATCGTAAAAGCTTAAGCGAGGCATTTTAGCCACATGAAGTAAATCATTTAACGCATGGTCTTGCTTCAATCTTTCAATGATTTTTCTTTTTTCTGTCGTTGTTTTTGACGGTCTAGCGCAGATAAGCAATCTCCGCTCGAGCCAAGGCAAGCTCTCGTTGTAACTTTTTAAACGCTTTAGGTGAAAAGTCTGTGGTTTCCGGGATTTCAATGTCTTTCTTTTTCATTTTTGACTTCACTATTTTCGGTGTTTGAAGGTTTGTATAAGGCGATTTTACGCCATCAAGCCCTCTTTCCCGAAATGCTTTTAGCCAATAAATGACGAGAGAATGGGAAATTTGATGAAGTTTAGCCACCTCACGGATACCATAATCCTGTTCGGTGACGAGTTTGATAATTTTCAAACGAAATTGATAAGAGTAAGACATAATCTGCACCTCAAAATAGGTGTCCAGGTTTTGGGGTGCAGATCACTTTTCCTGCCTGACTGGTCTGAACACTTTATAAAAATCGAAAAGAACATTGCTCCCTCTCCCTGCCTTTCTTAGAATGACCAACTTTTAAAATAACAACCAATAAACTTTGACCAGACGCCACCTTCGGGCAGGCAAAAAAAGGGAATAAAATGACAACAAGCAAATTGACAAAAACACTCCTCTCTACACTTCTTCTTGGTGCCGCAACCGGCGCATCTGCTGCCGCATTCCAATTAGCAGAAGTTTCCACCTCCGGTTTAGGTCGTGCTTATGCCGGTGAAGCGGCAATGGCAGATAACGCCTCCGTGGTTGCCACCAACCCGGCATTAATGAATCTCTTCAAACAAAATGCCTTTTCTGCCGGCGGTGTTTACGTGGATTCTCGCATTCACATGAGAGGCCCGGTGCGTGCCAACGTACTCGGTGTTGAGGTCGCACAAGGTTCAGCCAATCACAAAAGCGTTGTACCCGGTTCGTTTATTCCGAATATGTATTTTGTTTCACCAGTTAACGATAAATTCGCTATCGGCGCCGGCATGAACGTGAACTTCGGCTTAAAAAGTGAATATGAAGATGGCTATGATGCCGGGCTTTTTGGTGGGAAAACTGATTTAACAGCCATTAATTTAAATCTCAGTGGCGCTTATCGAATGACTGAAAATTGGAGTGCCGGTTTAGGATTAAACGCGATTTACGCTAAAGCCAAAGTGGAACGCACCGCCGGTATTTTAGACACCGCCATCGATAATGTACGCACCAGCCCGGCATTACAACGACAACTTGCCGCAAGAGCCGCAGCTGCAGGTTTGCCACCAACAGGTTTAATGGCTCGTCTTGGCGGATTAGGCGCACAAATTAATAAAGACACCTTGCTCACGCACTTACAAGACAAATCCGCTTGGGCATTTGGTTGGAATGCGGGTTTACTTTATCAATTCGATGAAAAAAATCGCATTGGTCTCGCTTATCACGCCAAAGTAGATATTGATTTTAAAGATAACAATGCCATCAGTTACGCACCACGTGGCACTTCTGCTTATGTCGGCGAAGGCGGACTGACGTTACACTTGCCAAGCTATTGGGAACTGTCCGGTTTCCACCAGCTGACCGATAAATTGGCGTTGCATTATAGTTACAAATACACGCAATGGCACCGCCTAAAAGATCTCCATGCGACCTATAACAACGGTCAAGTGGCGTTCCACAAAGAAGAAGGCTATCGTAATAACTCACGCTTCGCGTTGGGAACAACCTATGATTTAACCGAGCAGTTAACCCTACGCGCAGGGGTAGCTTATGATAAGAGTGCCGCCGGAGAACATCATTCCGCTTCTATCCCGGATACCGACCGCACTTGGTATAGCGTGGGTGCGACTTATAAATTCACACCGAATTTTGACGTAGATTTCGGTTATGCTTACCTACACGGGAAAAAACTTAACTTTAAAGAAACACAAAGCTTAGCTAATGGCTTGGTTATGGTTGAGGCTGATTATCGTTCAAAAGCGTCCGCCAACCTTTACGGTTTAAACCTCAATTACCGTTTCTAATCGGCATAAAAATTCCGCATAATATAAGCGTACTTCGGTACGCTTTTATTTTTTGAAACAGAGAAAAATATGACCGCACTTTTTTACCGTTATTACGCCTCGCCCATCGGCAAATTGCTGATGCTATCCGATGGCAAGTTTTTGACGCATTTAGATTGTGAACTGGAACAATTTGCGCCCAATCCAAAATGGCAGGAAAACAACGAGTTGCCTTTGTTTGCACAAGTGTGCGAGGCGCTGGATCGCTATTTTAACGGGGAACCGGAACGTTTTGATGACATTCCGCTAGCTCCACAAGGCACGGCGTTTCAGCAACGCATCTGGCAAGCGCTCCGCCAGATTGGCTATGGCGAAACCAGCAGTTACGGTGAGTTAGCCAAACGTATTGACAACCCCAATGCCGTGCGTGCGGTGGGTGGCGCAGTCGGAAGCAACCCGATCAGTATTATCATTCCTTGCCATCGTATTTTAGGCAAAGACGGAACACTGACCGGATTCGGTGGTGGCTTAGTCGCTAAACGTTTTCTGCTCCAGCTGGAAAACATCCCTTATATTGATAAAGGCAAAGAAACCGTTAAACCTCGTTTTTTCAAGAAGTATCACCAATGATCCCAAAAACGACTGAAGAACTTCTTTCCCGTGCGCAAGCCATTGCCGGACTCAGTTTTGGCGAGTTAGCGACACAACTCGGCATTCCCGTGCCACCGGATTTAAAACGTGATAAAGGCTGGGTGGGTATGCTGCTTGAAACAGCGTTGGGTGCAACGGCAGGCAGCAAAGCGGAACAGGACTTCCGCCATTTAGGGATTGAGTTAAAAACGATCCCCATTAATGCGCAAGGCTATCCTTTGGAAACCACGTTCGTGAGTCTTGCCCCTCTCATCCAAAATAGTGGTGTGAATTGGCAAAATTCCCATGTGCGCCATAAGTTGTCGCGCGTGCTTTGGATTCCCATAGAAGGAAGTCGCTCTATTCCCTTGGCAGAACGCCGCATCGGTACGCCGATTCTCTGGCAACCTAGCGAACAGCAAGAACACCAACTACAACGAGACTGGGAAGAACTCATGGATTACATCGTGCTAGGTCAACTGGATAAAATTAATGCGCGTTTAGGCGAAGTCTTGCAACTCCGCCCAAAAGGCGCGAATAGTAAGTCCTTAACCAAAGGTATCGGCAAAAATGGCGAAATTATCGATACCCTTCCTCTCGGTTTTTACTTGCGTAAAGCATTTACCCACGAAATTCTGCAACAATTTGTGCAGCAGAGCATTTAGCCTCTTTTCATTTCATCGCCAACGCTATATGATTGCGCACCCATTTGTATTTTAAGGAAACATTATGTTTGAATGGCTATTAAGCCCTGAGGCGTTAGTCGCCTTATTTACCCTTGCAGCATTAGAAATCGTATTGGGTATCGACAACATTATTTTAATCAGCATTCTTGTTGCCAAATTACCGGAAAAACAACGTCAACCGGGGCGTATTATCGGGTTAGGTCTGGCAATGGGAACACGTATCCTACTTTTATTAACACTTTCTTGGATGATGCGACTTACTGAGCCGCTCTTTGAGATTCTGGGCAAAGGCGTTTCCGGCCGTGATTTGATTCTCTTCTTTGGTGGTTTATTCTTGATCGTCAAAAGTATGAATGAAATTCGCGAAGCGATGGTGCCACATAAGGAAGAGGCACATCATGAAAGCCATAAGAAAGTGAGTTTTATCGGCGTATTGATTCAAATTGCCTTGCTGGACATCGTCTTCTCACTCGACTCCGTGATTACAGCGGTGGGTATGGTCAATCAAATTGGCATTATGGTCAGCGCCATTATTATCGCCGTGGGCATGATGATGTTTGCCGCAAAACCCATCGGGGATTTTGTGGAAAGCCACCCGACCTTCAAAATTTTAGCGTTGACCTTTTTGATCCTCATTGGGGTAACCTTAATCATTGAAAGTGCCGGTATTCATGTTCCTAAAGCGTATATTTATTTTGCTATGGGCTTTTCTGTGCTGGTGGAATCACTGAACACAAAAATGCGCAAAAACCTCGCAAAACAAAAATCAAATTCATCCTCTATAGAGTAAAAATACGATGAAAAAAGTGCGGTAAAAAATTACCGCACTTTCTCTTAAATCAACGCCTTTAACACCTTTGGCTCCTATTCAATTACGCAATGTAACGAGCCACATGGAATACGACACATCAAGTACATCACATAGGGCATAACGGCATAAAATACCATCAAATCCATAGAAAAGTGCGGTCAACGTTGATCGCATTTTACAGAACAATCATATCATCACGATGTACTGCTACTGCGCCATACTCATAGCCTAAAATGTTTTCGATATCTTGCGAATGTTTGCCTTTGATAAGCTCTAACGCATCGCTATTATAACGTGGCATACCCAGAGCAATATCCTTGCCTGATCGCGTGCGAATACGCACCACTTCACCACGGGAGAAACGTCCGCTAACTTCGACGATACCTGCCGGCAATAAGGATTTATGCTGAATTAACACCGCACTTTCAGCGCCGTCATCCACCACCAACACGCCGGCCGAGGGTGCCGCAAATAACCACTGTTTACGGCTTTCCAAACGATCCGCCTGCACGGTGAATTTCGTACCAATCGCCTGATCATAGGCCAAATCGACAATCACATTGGCTTGGTTACCCGGTGCAATAATGGTTTCAATGCCGGAGCGGGTGGCAACATCTGCCGCCGCGATTTTCGTGGACATTCCGCCTGTGCCTAAATTCGTCCCGCTACCACCGGCAATAGAACGAATATGATCGGTGATTTTATCCACCACAGGAATTAATTTCGCTTGCGGGTTTTTACGCGGGTCGCTGTCAAATAACCCTTGCTGATCCGTGAGCAAATAAAGCTGCTCTGCTTGCACTAAAATCGCTACCAATGCCGATAAATTATCGTTATCCCCGACTTTAATTTCCGCCGTTGCCACCGCATCATTTTCGTTGATGACCGGAATAATCTGATTATCTAACAGCGCCTGCAATGTATCGCGAGCATTCAAAAAACGTTCGCGATCTTCAATATCAGCGCGGGTGAGCAACATCTGTCCGATGTGAATGTCATAAATCGCAAATAATTTTTCCCAAGTTTGGATGAGCTGGCTCTGCCCCACTGCCGCCAATAATTGCTTAGAGGCCACTGTCGGTGGCAACTGCGGATGATTCAAATAATGACGCCCCGCCGCAATAGCGCCGGAGGTGACGATCACCAAGCGAAAACCGGCTTGATGTAATTGCGCAAGTTGGCGCACAATTTCCATCATATAAGCCAAATTCAATTTTGGGGAACCTTGGGTTAATGTGCTGGTACCAAATTTCACGACAATCGTTTTATGATGATGTTGCATACTGACTCCTCATTGAAAATACGTTTAAGTTAGCATAAATCCTAAAATTTATCTAAAAATCACACCGCACTTTTGCGCCTGTTTTGAAGGGATTTCATTAACCGTTTTTTTGTTTTATGAGAAAGGTCTATAATGCTATGCGTTTATTTTAGGTCGATTCATTATGACAAAAGAAAATATCACGCACGAAGATCAACGGGAAATCACGCGTTTATGCGTGCAAACGGCGCTGTTATTACTACAACATGGTGCGGAAAGCACCGTCGTGGCGCAAATGGCACAACGACTCGGCTTGGCATTAGGGGTTGAAAGCGTAGAATGCGCCCTCACGGCTAATGCTGTCATTATTACCACTTTGGCGAACAACCACTGCATCACGACCACCCGTAAAAACAGCGACAAAGGCATTAATATGCAAATGGTGACGGACGTTCAACGCATCGTAATTTCTGCCGAACATAAAATATACAACCTGCACATGGTCAGGAAGAAGCTCAAACAACTCAAGCCATTAAAATATAACCGTTATTTCGTACTCTTGATGATTGGCTTATCCTGCGCCTCTTTTGCCCATTTATCGGGTGGTGATGCACTCATTTCGCTCATTACCTTCATCGCTGCCTCGGTTGCCATGTTTGTGCGACAAGAATTATCCAAACGGCATTACAATCCGATCATCGTCTTTGCTGTCACTGCTTTTGTTGCCTCACTTCTTGCCGGCCTTAGCCTAAAATATCAACTTGGTAATGACCCACAAATCGCTTTGGCTTCCAGCGTGTTGTTACTGGTGCCGGGCTTTCCGCTCATCAATTCTTTGGCAGATATTTTAAAAGGGTATGTGAACATGGGGATCGGGCGTTGGGCAATCGCCACTATTCTCACTTTCGGCGCTTGTCTCGGCATTGTGTTTGCCTTAAGCGTACTCAACATCACCACTTGGGGACATTAAGATGGATTGGTTACTGCTATTATTGGACGATATGTTTTTTGCCGCGATTCCGGCGGTGGGGTTTGCCTTGGTGTTTAATGTGCCACCGAAAGCATTAAAATATTGCGCCCTACTCGGGGCTTTGGGGCACGTAACGCGCACCGTTCTCATGCATGGCGATATTCCTATTGTTTTCGCCACCTTGGTGGGTGCCGCATTAATCGGTTTTATCGGCGTGCATTTGTCTCATCGTTATCTGGCACATCCGAAAGTGTTTACTGTCGCGGCCATTATTCCCATGATTCCCGGCGTACAAGCATACAAAGCAATGATTGCCATCGTACAAATTCACCATTACGGCTTTTCCAACGCTTTATTTGAACAAATGATCGCTTCTTTTATTAACACGACCTTTATTCTCGGCGCGTTAGTTTTCGGCTTAGCCTTACCGGGTTTACTGTTCTATCGGGAAAAACCCGTAGTATAAAAAAATCGTGGTATAAAAACTGTAGTATAAAAAACCGTGGTATAAAAACTTGAGAAATAACAACCGCACTTTCATTGTTACATCACGCAGGAAAAACGCTTTAAAAGTGCGGTCGGTTTAATGGCAGTTTACATCCAATCAATGCCAGGGTAACACCGTAGCATTATTGAATTTTTTGAATTTGATGCACATCGATCGTGGTGGGCATGATAAAACCTTTATCAACAGCCCCTTCAATGCGGACACGATCGTTTGGCGTAATATTGATACCGTTCCAAGCATAATCACCCACACCTACCTTAATTTCCCCCGTTGCATCGCGAAAAATAAATTCGTCATCATCAATTTGGCGAACCAATCGTCCCTCTAGCGCTACAACAGAATGCGCCTCCATGGACTTGACGGCCTGCACCGTCACCAAACAACTATCCAACTCATTCACATTCCGAAAACCGGCAAACAGGTCTGAGGAGACCATCAGCAAGGTTGTGAGTGTGATTGCATGTTTCATAAGTACTCCAGAAATAAAAATAAAGAAAAATAAAACAAAAAAAGAAAACCTCTTAGCTAATCCCTAGCTAAGAGGTCGGACATTATAAAAAGAAAATTGGGAAAAATCTTCCGATTTTCTTACCTTTTACTTAATTTACACAACCTAACAAAAAGCTGATATTTCTACACATTATTGAGCCGGTAAGGCACCTTGATTCCACTTTTGTGCATCCGTCGGACGTTTTACTTGCAACAAGAAATGCTGATTCGCCTTCGCTTGTGCCTGCACAACTGTGCCTGATGGCGTAGAGAAAGAGATTCCACCTTTCAGCAATTGTTGTACGCTGCCGGTATTGAATTGTGCGCCGCCGATAAGACTCAGGCTAAAGTCATAGCCGGAGGCGATCCAAAACTCAGAATTTTGACGAACTAAATGCTGATATTTCGGTGCAATAAGCACATGGATCAAGACCCGATCACCCAACGTATTCAATTCGAGGTTTTTAATCGTCCCCACTTCTACCCCACGATACATAATAGGCGATCCTGCTGTGATATTCAGTGCATCATTGGTTTCTAGCACAAGCGGTAACCCGTTGGTATATTTGATGTTATTGTTAACCGCTTGGCTGAGAGCAAATTGGGTTTTGGTTTTACCGGCGCCCACTTCCACATCAATATAAGGTTGCAACAGGCTATCGATATTCTCAATGCCGCCGGCAGAAATCTTCGGTGAAATCACGTTAAAACGGGATCCTTCCTTAGCAATCAACCCCATGTAATTTGGATGAATCAACGCTTTAGCAATAATTTTGTGACTCTTTTGATCAAGTTGAACACTCTCAATTTCCCCAATATTTAGCCCAAGATAGCGCAATGCCATGCCTTTGCTGAGGTTGGTGGCATCCTCTGCCGTTAATATGATTTGTTGACCGGCTGATTTCGCGCGCAATTCATTTGGATAAAGGGTGTGATTATTTTTACCGCCACTATTATCAAAACTGATTGCGCCTTTGAGTGAGCGTGCCACCGGTGCAGCCTGAATACTAATGCCTTTTGGCGTGATATCAATTTGCGCCGCACTTTCCACCCAGAATACGCTTTTCTCTGTTAACAAATGCTGATATTTCGGATAAATAAACACATCCACCGCAAAGTTTTGGGTTTGTGGACGGATGTCTAAAATTTTTCCGACTTCATACTGACGATAAAGCACTAAAGAGCCCTTATTAATACTCGGCAAATTCGTGGTGTTTAAAGTAATTGTCGGTTTCGGTTGTGAATCGGTAATCCCGGCTTCCGCATTGGTTAAATCACTGTAAAGCGCATAAGTGTCTTTCGGATGGCTTTGCGTTTTACCGGCAATTACGCGAATACCGCCTTGTAGCCATTTTTCCGGCGTTGCCGCTTCAAAGCGTAAACCATCAATGCCGATAGTCACATCAAAATTCGATGCCGCGACAAAGAGAGTATCACCATGAATTAAATGACGATATTCGCCGGCAATCGCCACTTTAAATTTCACGCCATCGGTCTCAATATATTGCGCCACAATTTCACCGATTTGGATATTATTATACATCAACGGCTGCCCTTCGCTCACGCCATAAGTTTCCGGTGCGGTGAGCGTGAGTACCAAGGTGTTAGGCTGTTTTAGCAACAGTTCGCTTTCTTTAGTAACATCAAACGCCATTTTGCTGTCACCGTTTCCCGGCAAGACTTCAAAATATTTTCCACGCAGTAGCTTTTGGATATTCGTTAAATCAGCCAGCCCCGGCTTTTTCTCGCGTAGCACAATATTAGAACCACTCTTAAATAAATCCGCCAAGTTCGGTTCAATGAGCAATGAACCACTGAGCATTTCATCGTTATCTTCCACCGCACTTAATTTCGACAAGACACCGATTTCCATGTTTTGGTAATACACGCGGGTTTTACCCTCTTCCAATCCGGCGGTATTGGGAATATTGACATCAATATTGATACCACGTTTCGCCGCTTGTAAATTAGAATAAAGGGTATATTTTTCATTCATATCCGCCTTAGCGCTTTCATTTGGCGAATCAAAAGCAACCGCGCCTTGAACCACGGAATTTAAACTGTCCATGTTTACATTTAAACCTGAAACACCGAGGCTCGCACTAATGCCGCTAATATTCCAAAAACGGCTGTCTTTTTTCACAAATTTGGCATAAGGCTTATCAATGACCACATCAATTTCCACTTTTTTTCCGTCTTCAGAGAAATGATAGTCATAGATTTTACCGACCGGCATTTTTTTATAATAAATAGATGCGCCAATAGAAATGGAACCCAAATCTTCCGAAACCAAATGAATCAACAAATCACCGGGATTGAGTTGGGCAATCGGCCCTTCCGTTTCCGCAACAAATTTATGTTCCGAATCCCCATCACCGGGTTGCAACGTAATGTAGTTACCGGAGACTAACGCATCCAAACCGGAAATACCGGCCAAAGAAGCACTTGGCTTCACCAACCAAAATTTGGTGTTTTTACGGAGAACGCTTTTGGCTTCGGGATAAATATTGGCGACCACATCCACTTTCTGCAAATCATTGGTGAAATTCACTTTCTTCACCACGCCGATCTGCAATCCTTGATAACGAATCTGCGTTTTCCCCGCAACAATGCCATCACCACTGGAAAAGGTGATTCGAATGCTAATCCCCTGTTCTTGCACAATCTGGAAGAACAAAACGGCGCCGATACATAAAGCGATAAAAGGAAGTAACCAGAAAGGTGAAATTCGTTTACTTTGACGAACTTTTGCCACAGCTTCAGTTTCCGGCATGGAGGTGTTTTGCTTGTTGTTTGTCATAGATTTCCCAAATTAAGCGGCTGTCAAATTGTTCCGCTGCAACCATTGTTAAAAATACAGCAGCACCGAAATAAAAGGCAGCCGTACCCACAGAAAAATCAATAATTTGTCCGCGCGTAACCAAGGACATCATTAATGCTAATACGAATAAATCCAACATAGACCAACGGCCGACAAAATGCACAAGATGTAATAAACGCATTTGCCAACGAATGGAATGTTTGAGCTTAAAATGCACGCAAATCAGCAAATATAACATAATCAAGACTTTGCTAATCGGCACAAAAATACTGGCGATAAAGACGATAAAGGCGATGAAATAGCTTCCCATTTCCATAAAGCCCATCACACCTGACATCAGCGTATCTGCACTAGGCGCACCGTTTAAATAAACCACCGACATTGGCAATAAATTAGCGGGGAATAGCATGATAATACCGGCAAGTAATAATGCCCACGTGCGTTGCAATCGAATAGAAGGGGGAATGTCGATTTGTGACAAACAGCGAGGACAGATATCTCGCCCCTTACGATCAGATAACGGATCAATAAAGCTATACTGGCAAGCATGACAATAGCGCAAATCCTCTGCCTTCGTGAGTTCATTCACGCCTTTGCTTTGAGGATAGAAATCGTTCCACACTTCGGTCGGGTTAATTTTAATAAACAGTAATGTGGTTAAAAGTGCGGTGAAAACAAAAGCAATTAAATAGACATCCAATTGTAACGTGGCATATTCGCGCACTTTAAAAATACTCACACCTAAAGCCACCAAATACACGTCAAACATTACCCAAGGTTTGATATAGCCAAGAGAAATTAACAAATTGCGTGGCTGAATTTTCATCATTTTGGATAACTGCAATAAAATGACCAACAATGCAAAAACAATGGGCATAAAAACGGCACAAATAAAAATTAAAAACGCCGTATATGAAAATCCTTGGGTCGCCATTTTCCACACGCCCAACCAAACCGAGGCATCGATTTTTTCTCCAAGCAAATCAATGCTAAGTAATGGATACGTTAATGCAAAAGGCATGAGAATTAATATTGAAATGGCAATAATCGCGCAGCGCTTTAAACTCCAACCTCCACTGGTGTACAAAACATGGTGACAGCGTGGGCACACCGCACTTTGCCCCTGTTGCAAGGTGGAAATTTTAACCACAGCATTACAACCACCACAACGGACGATGCGGTAGAAATTCGCATTGGCAAAATTCACAGAAGAAGTTGCTGTCATGAGTAAGATGATCCAAGGGCTAAAAGAGAACGTATTCTACACTGTATTTCCATGCTTTTGTATGTATTCGCTGCATTTTCTAAATAAGTGCGGTCATTTTTAACCATGTTTTTTTATTTATCAAGCCGGAAATCGATTATTAATTGTCATTTTTTCTGAAAGTGAGCTAAACTATGGTGAGTTTTTCTACTTAAAAATCGATGCAGGATTTCATTATGACCGAAGTACAAAAGTTAACGAATAACAAAGAAATTATTGCTTATTTAGCGGAAAAATTTCCGCGTTGTTTTTCAATCGAGGGCGAAGCAAAACCATTAAAAATCGGCTTGTTTCAAGATCTCAGCGAAGCATTAAAAGACGATGAGCGCGTCAGCAAAACCCAACTACGCCAAGCCTTACGCCAATACACGTCCAATTGGCGTTATTTATACGGCTGTCGCGCCGGCACTGTACGCGTAGATTTAAACGGAAATCCTGCCGGCGAATTGGAGCAAGAACACGCTGAACACGCCGCAAAACAATTGGACGAAGCCAAAGCAGCTGTTGCACAAAAACGTGCGGCAGAAAGAGCAGCGAAAGGCGAAGTTGAGAAAAAAGACGCACCACGTCGCCATAAACGTACCACCAAACCAAGCGAAAGACCTGCCCGTAAACCTAAAACAACATTAAATAATGTGGATATGACCTCACTCCAAAAAGGTCAACACGTGAAAGTAAAAGTCGGTGAACGTGCGCAAAGTGCTGTGGTGTTAGCATTTTCTAATGAAACCGCCCGTGTAGAATTAGATAATGGTGTCGTCATCAACATCACCGCTGATCGTTTATTTGCCTAGTTTAGATTTCAATAGAGTTATCTTGCCGGATAACTTTTTTTATTGCGTATTTATTAGGAAAGCCTGAATGGAATTAACTAAAACGAAAAATTATTTGACCGCACTTGTGTTAGGGGTGCTTTTTCTTAATATCAGTGCTGCAGATGCCGTGCAACCAAAACTCAAAGCCAGCGATCTCGTGACATTGCAGCCTTCAGAGGCGAATATGTTCGCCACCAAGCGTGCCACTACTCGCCTAACACAATCTCATTATCGTAAATTTCAACTTGATGACGAATTTTCGGAAAAGATTTTTGATCGTTATCTTAAGGCGCTCGATTTTAATCGTACGACTTTTTTGCAATCCGATATCGATGAAATGCGCGAAAAATACGGCAAGAAAATTGATGACGAATTAAATGCCGGTACATTAACCATTGCTTTTGATATGTATGATTTAATGATGAAACGCCGTTATGAGCGTTATCGTTATGCGTTGTCATTGTTAGATAAAGAACCGGATTTAACCGGTGATGATCAAATTGAAATTGATCGTGAAAAAGCGCCTTGGCCAAAAACCGAAGCAGACGCTGAGAAATTGTGGGAAGCCCGTGTTAAAAACGACATTATCAATTTGAAATTAAAAGATAAAAAATGGCCGGAAATTAAAGAAAAACTCGTTAAGCGTTACAATTTAGCCATTCGTCGTCTCACACAAACCAAAGCAGATGATGTGGTGCAAACCTATCTGAATGCCTTTGCGCGTGAAATTGATCCGCACACCAGCTATTTAGCACCACGTACAGCAAAAAGCTTTAATGAAAGCATGAACCTGTCTCTAGAGGGGATTGGTGCAACATTGCAATCTGAAGATGATGAAACCAGTATCAAATCTTTAGTGCCGGGCGCGCCGGCGGCTCGCAGCAAAAAACTCAAAGCTGGAGATAAAATCGTTGGTGTTGGCCAAGAAAAAGGCGAAATCGAAGATGTTGTCGGCTGGCGTTTAGAAGACATTGTTGACAAAATTAAAGGCAAAAAAGGCTCTAAAGTCCGCTTAGAAGTCGAACCGGCGAAAGGCGGAAAATCGCGCATCATCACACTGGTTCGAGACAAAATCCGCATTGAAGATCAAGCCGCCAAATTAACCATTGAAAAAGTCGATGGCGTGAATGTGGCTGTGATCAAAATTCCAAGTTTTTACCTCGGTTTAACGGAAGATGTGAAAAAACTGCTTGTTGAAATGCAAAGCAAAAATGCCGCTGCATTAATTGTTGATTTGCGTGAAAACGGCGGTGGTGCCTTAACAGAAGCCGTTGGACTAAGCGGTTTGTTTATTAGCGATGGTCCTGTCGTACAAGTGCGTGATGCATATCAACGTATTCGCGTGCATGAAGATCCAGATAATGCGCAACAATATTCCGGACCGCTATTGGTGATGATTAACCGCTTTAGTGCCTCCGCATCCGAGATTTTTGCCGCGGCAATGCAAGATTACAACCGCGGTATCATTATCGGTCAAAACACTTATGGTAAAGGCACCGTACAACAAAGCCGCTCATTGAATTTTGTGTATGATTTAGATCAAACGCCATTGGGTTTATTGCAATACACTATCCAAAAATTCTACCGAATTAATGGCGGAAGCACGCAGCTAAAAGGTGTCGCACCGGATATTACCTTCCCTGATGTCATTGATATGAAAGAATATGGTGAAGAGAAAGAAGACAATGCGTTACCTTGGGATAAAATGCCGTCTGTAAATTATGCCGAAGTGGCAAACGCACGACATTCCATCGCTGAATTAGCACAAAAACATCGTGATAGAATGGCGAAAGATCCGGAATTTATCGCCTTAAACGAGGATTTAAACGTGCGTGATGAACGCCGTGATCGTAAATTCTTATCCCTGAATTATGAAAAACGTAAAGCAGAAAATGATAAAGACGATGACAAACGTTTGAAAGACTTAAATGCTCGCTTTAAGCGTGAAGGCAAGAAACCATTGAAAGACATTAACGATTTACCGAAAGATTACGAAGCGCCGGATTTCTTCTTAAAAGAAGCGGAAGCCATTGCGGTAGATGTAGTTAAATTCAATGGTGAAAAGGCTGCAATTAAGGCCGCTGACAACAAGCCGGCAAATCCCTAAACGTTTTCGTTTTTGACCGCACTTTCACGCTTTCCGCTGATAATTAGCAGGAAAGCGTGCCAAATAAAATAGGACAGGCAACACCTGTCCTATCGCATACTTAAGTCCATCTAGAATTGTAGCGTGCAACTTGTTGCACGAAATCGTGAATGCCAGAAAGAGTTAAATAATGTTCCGTGTGTAATTTGGTCGTGCATCAAGATGCACACTACGAACTGAAAATTTGTAGGAAAGCGTGGTCCAAACAAAATAGGACAGGCAATACCTGTCCTATCACATACTCAAACCCATCTAGAATTGTAGCGTGCAACTTGTTGCACGAAATCGTGAATACCCGAAAGGGTTAAATAACGTTCCCTGCGTAATTTGGTCGTGCATCAAGATGCACGCTACGAACGAAATCACGAATTACACATCTAGGTTAATGTTAATCATTTGTACAATAAAATAGGACAAGCGAAAACCTGTCCTATTACACATCAAAAAAACGCCCCTAGAAATTATCCAGCACTGCAATCGCATCGCCCAACTTCTTCACCGTAAAAACAGCCATATTTTCCACCGCACTTTTCGGTTTATTGGCAAAAGGCACAATAGCACGTTTAAAACCGTGTTTCGCTGCTTCACTGATACGTTCTTGTCCGCTTGGCACCGGGCGAATTTCACCGGCTAATCCCACTTCGCCGAAAACGACCAAATCCGGTGGCAACGGGCGATTGCGGAAGCTAGAAATGAGGGCTAAGAGCAAGGCTAAGTCGGCGCCGGTTTCTGTGACTTTAACCCCACCAACGACATTGACGAAAACATCCTGATCGCCCATTTGTAGGCCACCGTGGCGATGTAGCACGGCAAGCAATAAGGCAAGGCGGTTTTGTTCTAGTCCCACAGCAACACGGCGCGGATTGGCAAGCATCGAATGATCCACCAAGGCTTGAATTTCCACCAACAACGGTCGAGTACCTTCCCACAGCACCATGACCGAACTGCCAGCCGTTTGTTCATCACCTCGACTTAAAAAAATCGCTGATGGATTTTTTACCTCTCTCAGCCCTTGCTCCGTCATGGCAAACACGCCTAATTCATTCACGGCGCCAAAGCGATTTTTGTGGCTACGCAACGTACGATAGCGCGAATCGGTTTCGCCTTCTAGTAATAAAGAACAGTCAATAACATGCTCCAACACTTTCGGCCCTGCCAAGGTGCCGTCTTTCGTCACATGACCCACCATCACGATCGCGACCTGACGAGTTTTCGCATAACGGGTTAAAAAAGAAGCACATTCGCGCACTTGCGCCACACTGCCAGGCGAGGATTGAATATCGGCTAAGTGCATGACTTGAATGGAGTCGATAACAATGATCTGGGGTTTTAACTGATCCGCCAAATGACAAATTTGTTCCACAGAGGTTTCCGACAGCATGTGGAGTTTTTCCGGCGGCAGCCCGAGGCGTTTAGCACGCATCGCCACTTGTTGCAAAGACTCCTCACCAGTCACATAAAGTGCGGTCATTTTTTGCGACAAATCACACATCACCTGTAACAGCAACGTACTCTTCCCCGCGCCCGGATGCCCACCGATCAAAATCGCACTGCCCGGCACAACACCGCCGCCTAGAACGCGATCCAATTCTTTAAAACCGCTACTAAAACGCGGCGTTTCTTGCAGGCTAATTTGATCTAAGGTTTGGATTTTGGCACGGGTTTCACCGGCATAACCGGAAAAACGATCCGCTTTATTAGTTGGTGTAGAAACCAACCGCACTTCGGAAATGGTGTTCCATGCTTTACAGGCGGAACACTGCCCTTGCCAACGAGAATACTCTGCACCGCAGTCGTTGCACACATACGCCGTTTTTGCTTTTGCCATGATAACCGCCTTACTCACCGAGGCTTAACGTCATCAGATGAAGCATACGCTGTGCATACTGTGGTGTTTGGATGAGATCGAACAATTTACGCATTGCTAACCCATTGTCTTTCGTTTCGCTATGTAAGCGAATAATTTCACGAATTTGCGCCAAGAATTGGGCGTTGGCCTCGGTCAATGCCGTCAGCACATTTTCCAACGCATAGTGATGATTTGCTGCGACCTGTTCGTTGAGCGCCGTTTCTAAGAGATTTTTGTTATCGTCATAATAATGTGCCAAATTAAAAAAGGCGCCGACACGCTCAACGGTTTTAATAAAATCGTTCACAAAATGATCCGCGCCCAATGCTAACGTTTCTTCGATTAGCGCTTGTTCATAATGCAAAAGTGCGGTCAGTTTTTCCGATGTTTTTTTTGCGTATTTTTCCGTATGCAAAAAGCCACGCCAACGTTCAATCCAATCTGAGGCTTTAGGAATTAAGCCTTGCGCCAGTTGATAACCGCGTTTGGCTTTGCTCACAGAATAAAAATGCACGTTGCCTTGATAACGCTGTAGAAAATCCGCTACAAAGGCAAAAAATGGCGCCAATCCGCCTTCTTTAATTTCAAATTCAATTTCGCTAATGGCCTGCTGTTTTTCACCGGCAATCACCTTGCCTACATCCACCGCCACTTCAATTTGGCTCGTCGGCGTGGTTTGAATTAACCACATATGACGTTCAAAATCCGTGCTAAAAATCGCGTTTAACGGCACATCTGTCTCTAGCGATAATTCATAGTGTTCCGTTAATGCCGACAAATTGGGTTCCGCATTTGGCAAGGCCACATTATATTCAGGGCGAACATGCAAACCGCCTGACACCTTGCCGTCCGTTTTGAGCGTCAACGTATAATCATCGCCTTTTTGTCGAACACGCAGCCCCATATTATGGCGGGTAAAATACCCATCAGCCGTATCATAATAGGTGTTCGCCAAGAAGGCTTTTTGATGTGCAATCACGTTAAATTGTGCCAAAATCGAGGCGAATTGTTCAATCTGAATATTTTCTACCGCCAGTTTTAATTCAATTTCATCCTGCATACGCTTTCCTTTAAATTCCTTCATTTTTCTGTTTTATTCGTATTTTCTCTCTGCATTATCCGATAAAAGCCTGATTTTTTCGATTAAAATCGTGAATTTTTCATTGACATCATGTAATATGCGCGCTGAATTATTAACCTTATCTCCTAAGGAGTTCCTTTTATGGCGATGAATAATATCCTTGGATTATTTGCTCACTCCCCTTTAAAACCTCTCCAAAAACATTCCAGCAAAGTTACCGAATGCTGTGAATTATTAATTCCTTTCTTTGAAGCTATCTTTAAAGAAAACTGGAGCGGTGCGGAGCAACTTCGTCTTGATATCTCCGCACATGAGCGCCAAGCCGATGCGTTAAAACGTGAAATTCGGTTAAAGTTACCACGCGGTTTATTCATGCCGATTGAACGCACCGATTTGTTAGAACTCGTTACCCAGCAAGATAAATTAGCCAATTATGCCAAGGATATTGCAGGCCGCATGGTAGGGCGTCAATTCGGTATTCCGCAAGAAATGCAGGAAGAATTTATGAGCTATGTTAAACGCAGCTTAGATGCCACAGAACAAGCGCATAAAGTGATTGAAGAAATGGATCAATTATTGGAAACCGGCTTTAAAGGACGTGAATTAAATTTTGTTAATCAAATGATTAACGAACTTGATACCATTGAAGACGATACGGATCAAATGCAAATTAAATTAAGAAAAATGTTGTTTGAAATCGAAGGGCGTTATAACCCTATTGATGTCATGTTCTTATATAAAATTATCGAATGGGTCGGTGTATTGGCCGATCAAGCACAACGTGTCGGTTCACGTATTGAACTTATGCTGGCTCGCTCCTAATTTTCATTAATTTAGGTATTCTTCATGGAATTACTCTCTCAATACGGTTCACTATTAATTATTATTACAGCCGTTTTCGGCTTTTTCATGGCCTTTGGTGTCGGTGCCAACGATGTTTCAAACGCAATGGGAACATCCGTTGGCTCAGGTACCATCACCCCTAAACAAGCGATTATTATTGCCATGATTTTTGAAGCGGCCGGTGCCTATTTAGCCGGCGGCGAAGTTACCGAAACCATTAAAAGCGGTATCATTGACACCACTCAATTCATCAACCAACCTGAAGTCTTAGTTTTCGGCATGATGGCCGCCCTCTTTGCCTCCGGTGCTTGGTTATTAATTGCCTCCAAAATGGGCTGGCCTGTCTCCACCACACACTCTATTGTGGGCGCTATTGTGGGTTTTTCTTGCGTGACAGTAGGGTTTCAGTCGGTGGATTGGAGCAATATTAAAAATATTGTCGGCAGTTGGTTCATTACACCGGTCATTGCCGGTCTCCTTGCGTATGCCATTTTTTATAGTACGCAAAAACTGATTTTTGATACAGAAAGTCCACTTCGAAACGCGCAAAAATACGGCCCTTATTACATGGGCATCACCATTTTCATTTTGTGTATCGTCACCTTAACCAAAGGGTTAAAACACGTTGGCTTAAACTTAAGCAATACAGAAAATATTCTGCTTTCATTCGGCATCAGTCTGATCAGTATTGTTTACAGCCATTTCTATTTTCGTAGCAGTAAATTCAAATTCAAAATGCTAGAAGGCGGCGCTTTCGGTGGTGTAGAAAAAGTTTTCAGCATGTTAATGCTGATGACCGCTTGTGCGATGGCCTTTGCACATGGTTCAAATGATGTTGCGAATGCTATCGGCCCACTTTCTGCCGTTGTTGCCATTATCGAAAGCGATGGACAGATTATCAATAACGCTCCACTGGCATGGTGGATTCTCCCTCTTGGCGCCTCCGGCATTATGGTCGGTCTGATTGTTATGGGATACAAAGTGATGGCGACTATCGGTACCGGCATTACGGACTTGACCCCAAGCCGTGGTTTTGCTGCGCAATTTGCCACAGCGATGACTGTGGTTCTCGCCTCTGGTACCGGTTTGCCGATTTCTACCACGCAAACGCTTGTTGGTGCGGTATTAGGGATTGGATTTGCACGAGGGATTGCCGCCATTAATTTAACGGTTATTCGTAATATTTTTGTTTCTTGGATTGTTACGCTGCCGGCAGGTGCATTATTTGCCATTATTATTTACTATCTGCTACAAGCCATTTTCCATTAATATCGGCTTAAGTGCGGTCTAATTTGGCAGCGGATTGTTGACGGCATAGTTAACCGGTTGTGTCATCTCAGCATTAGTGGGACAATCGGTTTGATCCGGAATCAGGCTTTTCATTATTTTATACAATAGAAGGGGTTCAATATGAAAAAAGTCATGCATTATTTGCTTGTACCGTTTTTTTTAAGTGTTGGAATTTCTGCCGCTTATGCGGAAACACAATATGTCACAGAAAATCTTTCTACTTTTTTACGTAAAGGTGCCGGAGAACAATTTAAAATTGCAGGCTCAATTCAAGCCGGTGAAGCCGTCACAGTGCTTGATAAAAAAGATCGCTATACACTGATTCGTGACAGCAAAAATCGTGAAGCGTGGATTCTTAGTAGTGAACTCAGCCCGAATGCCAGCAGCAAGTTGGAAAACCCAAAACTCAAAAGCCAGATTCAAGAATTAAGCTTAAAACTCAATCGATTAGATGACGCTTGGCAACAACGTACGGCAGAAATGCAACGTCGAACCAAACAAGCGGAACAACAAAGCAGCGAATTACTAGAACAAAATTCGCAACTCAAACGCGAATTAGAAATCACAAAAAATAAAAACCGTGATTTAGAAGCCATGTTGGATGCCGGCAAACGCGAAATTGCTATTCAATGGTTTATTTACGGCGGTTCCGTATTGGGTGTCGGCTTATTAATCGGTTTAATCCTACCATTAATCATGCCAAAACGCCGTCGTCGTGATGGTTGGGCATAATGGTTAAGACGCCATTTCACGTTTATTTGGTTGGTGGCGCAGTGCGTGACCAACTGCTTAACCTGCCGGTAAAAGACCGTGACTGGGTGATTGTGGGGGCGACGCCGCAAGCCTTGCTCGATCTCGGTTATCAACAAGTCGGCAAAGACTTTCCTGTCTTTCTCCATCCGCAAAGTAAAGAAGAATATGCGCTCGCACGCACTGAGCGTAAATCAGGTCAAGGTTATACGGGCTTTATTTGTGACTTTTCCGCAGAGATTACCCTCGAGCAAGATTTAATTCGTCGCGATCTCACCATTAACGCCATAGCGCAAGATTTACAAGGCAATTTATACGATCCTTACCACGGTGCCGATGATTTACAACAACGCATTTTACGCCACGTTTCCCCCGCTTTTGTGGAGGATCCCTTGCGCGTATTACGCGTTGCTCGCTTTGCCGCACGCTATCATCATTTAGGATTTACCATTGCGCCGGAAACTTTGCAATTAATGCAAACACTCACGCAGCAAGGCGAATTGCAACATCTCACCGCCGAGCGGGTTTGGGCAGAAACGGAAAAAGCGCTAAACGAAAAAAATCCTGAAATTTATTTTGAAACTTTACGTCAGGTCGGCGCCCTTGCCGTCTTATTTCCCGAATTAGACGCCTTATATGGTGTGCCAAACCCTGCCAAATATCATCCTGAAATTGACAGTTTTGTGCATACCATGATGGTATTACAACAAGCCACCTTGCTTTCCGAACAGGTAGATTGCCATAAAAGTGCGGTACGTTTTGCCGCCATTTGTCATGATTTAGGCAAAGCAAAAACGCCAAAATCAAATTGGCCACATCATCATGGCCATGAAAAACTGGGTATTACGCCTACGCGCAATTTGTGCAAACGTCTTAAAGTCCCATCCTATTATCAACAACTAGCCGAGCTGACTTGTGAATACCACACGCATATTCACAAAATCTTTGAGCTACGCCCGGAAACGGTGGTGAAACTATTTAATACCTTTGATGTGTGGCGTAAACCATTACGTTTTATGGAATTTCTCTTAGTGTGTTTTGCCGATACCCGCGGCAGAAAGGGCTTTGAACATAGCCAATACCCACAACAAGAATTTGCGTTGGCTTTATATCAAGCGGCCTTAAAAGTCGATGTTCAATCTATTATTGCTGCCGGTTTTGAACATAAAGCCATTCGCGATCAGCTGAATCGCGGTCGTATTTTCGCCGTAAAACAAAAACGTGCGGAAATCTTACCGCACTTTTCTCCCCCAACGATCACTCAGGAAAAATAACGACTTATGAAAACACTAACCTCTTATTTGTGGATGCTATTTATCGGTTTACTCTTAACCGGTTGTGTCGTCACCGATGAACAACGCCCAACAGATGTCAAACATATCGACAGCACTGATCCGACTTGGCAACAACATTTGCAACAAATTAAACGAATTGAAGGCTATCAAGCCTTAGGGCAGCTTGGCTATATCAGCAAAAAAGAACGGTTTTCTACTCGTTTTGACTGGCAATACCATAATCCCCAAAATTATACGCTGAAATTGTATTCGACCCTCAGTAGCGAAACGTTGCAAATTCAAATGCACGCCCAAGGCATGACCATTTCCGATAATAAAGGGCGTCAACGTTCTGCCGCAGATGCCAAAATGTTGTTACGGGAAATTATTGGTATGGACTTCCCATTGGATCAATTTGCTTTTTGGTTAAAAGGTCAACCGAAAGACAGTGATGACTACCATGTGGGTGAAAATCATCTACTCGCCTCGTTCACGCATTTCTTTGACGGTAAAACGTGGACGGCGGATTATTTGTCTTATCAATCCAGCTCTCAACCACCAATGCCGGAAAATATCTTGCTGAAAACTGACGGACAAACGCTGAAAATCCGTGTTGATGAATGGAAATTCTAAGGCATGAAAACATATCAATTTTCCACCGCACTTTTATCTCATCCGTCATTGGAAAGCGCACAACCGTTGCGCTTTCCTTGCCCGGCTAAATTAAATCTTTTCTTATACATCAATGGCAAACGCCCCGATGGCTACCATGAATTACAAACATTATTTCAATTTTTAGACTTTGGTGATTGGCTATCAATTAAAGTGAGAAATGATGGCAAAATTAATTTAGTCTCATCCATTCCTGATTTAAACGTAGAAGATAACTTAATTTATCGTGCCGCAACCTTGCTTCAACGCCATACTAATACGTCACTTGGTGCCGATCTTGAATTGGATAAAATTTTGCCGATTGGTGGTGGTGTCGGCGGTGGTTCATCCAATGCAGCAACGACTTTAGTGGCATTAAATGAGTTATGGAAAACGGGCTTAACAACTGAAAAATTGGCTAAATTAGGCTTAACATTAGGTGCCGATGTCCCTATCTTCGTGCATGGCAAAGCGGCTTTTGCAGAAGGTGTCGGTGAACAAATCACCTATTGCGAAGCACCGGAAAAATGGTATGTCGTGCTCAAACCGAATGTCTCCATTTCCACAGCTGTTATATTTTCAGATCCCGATTTACCACGCCAAACACCAAAGAAACCGTTGTCACAATTACTCCAAGAAGAATACGCAAACGATTGCGAAAAAGTTGTTCGTGATCATTATTCTGAGGTTGAAGAATTGCTTAACTGGTTGGTAAAATATGCACCGGCCAGACTCACCGGAACCGGTGCTTGTGTTTTTGCAGAATTTGATGATGAAAAATCTGCACAATGGGTTCTTGAGGCAAAGCCCCAAAATTGCTTTGGCTTTGTTGCAAAAGGATTAAACCTTTCTCCATTACATGCCATGTTACAACGCACAAATGTTGAAAATTTGCCCGACTCAAGCCGCTAATACTTACTTAATAAATCTATAACTCCCGAGGTTAAACGAATATGCCTGATATTAAACTCTTCGCCGGTAATGCAACACCGGAACTCGCCAAACGTATTTCAATATGCTTAAAAACCAAATTAAGCGATGCAACCGTTGGCCGTTTTAGTGACGGTGAAGTGCAAGTGCAAATTAATGAAAATGTTCGTGGTAGCGATGTATTCATTATTCAATCCACCTGTGCACCCACCAATGACAACTTAATGGAATTGTTAGTAATGGTTGATGCACTGCGTCGCGCTTCTGCAGGCCGTATTACCGCTGTGGTGCCTTATTTCGGCTATGCCCGCCAAGATCGCCGTGTTCGTTCTGCGCGTGTGCCAATTACCGCAAAAGTGGTGGCAGATTTCTTATCCGGTGTCGGCGTTGACCGTGTATTAACCTGTGATTTACACGCAGAACAAATCCAAGGATTCTTTGATGTACCGGTGGATAACGTATTCGGCTCTCCGGTGTTAATTGAAGATATTTTAAAGAAAACCGATTTAGTAAATCCAATCGTGGTCTCTCCAGACATTGGCGGTGTTGTGCGTGCCCGTGCTGTGGCCAAACTATTAAACGATACGGATATGGCAATTATCGATAAACGTCGCCCACGTGCTAACGTTTCTCAAGTCATGCATATTATCGGGGATGTGGCTGATCGCGACTGTATCTTAGTAGATGACATGATCGATACCGGCGGTACTTTATGCAAAGCCGCGGAAGCATTAAAAGAACGTGGCGCAAAACGTGTATTTGCTTATGCGACTCATGCGGTTTTCTCCGGTTCCGCAGCAAAAAATCTTGCCAGTGATGCCCTTGATGAAATCGTTGTGACCGATACCATTCCTCTTACCGATGAAATTATCGCATTAGGAAAAGTGCGTGCCTTAACGCTTTCAAAAATGCTTGCCGAAGCGATTCGCCGTATCAGTAATGAAGAATCTATTTCAGCGATGTTTGATGAATAAGGCATAAATAAACGCTAATACATTCAAATCTTCTTTATTGCGCCCAAGTTAATGTAATGCATTAGGTTGGGCGTTTTTCTTAGATGAACCCAACGATCTTTGATGAGTAAAACGGCAGGATAAGTTTCTGGAAGTGATATCAATCGGAGAATTGAGGGTTTCTGCATTCAATTAAAGGACTGATACCCTCCTTTAGAAAACATTTTAAGATAAATTAATCTGACAGCAACAAATCTTAGAAGTCGCTGCCAGATTCAATATTATCCTCGCATCAAAATGCGTTAGATATTTTGATTGATGAACGCGGCTAATTGATTTTTAGGCAATGCACCTACTTGGCTTGCTACCGGTTTGCCGTCTTTGAACAACAATAATGTCGGGATGCTACGAACACCGAATTGTGCCGGTGTGGCTTGATTGTCGTCGATATTGATTTTCACAATCTTTACTTTACCAGCAAATTCAACTGCCAACTCGTCTAAAACTGGGGCAATCATTTTGCACGGACCACACCATGGTGCCCAAAAATCTAACAATACCGGCACGTCAGAATTGACCACATCGGCTACGAAAGTTGCATCGCTGGAATGTAATACTTCACTCATTTTTCTGTCCTTATTTCTTTTGATGAATCATGCCATTTGATCTGGCATTGCTTGTTTAAATGTCTGCGCATAATAGCATAGCGTGGAGCCATTCGCACAAATTAGTTTAATTGCTAAAAACTAAGATGGTAGCACCTTGTTATCACAAGGCTTACCGCTCCCCACCGCATAAATATTCGATAAGGTCACATCGGCAATACTGGTTAACGCTTCTTCTGTTAAAAAGGCTTGATGCCCAGTGAGTAAGACATTGTGACAAGATGATAAGCGACGGAAAACATCATCTAAAATGACTTCATTAGATTTGTCTTCAAAGAATAAATCTCTTTCGTTTTCATATACATCCATTCCTAAAGAACCGATTTTACGTTGTTTTAACGCATCAATCGCAGCTTGCGTATCAATTAAAGTGCCACGACTGGTGTTAATAATCATGACGCCATCTTTCATTTTGGCAAACGCATCACGATTTAATAAATGGTAGTTTTCCGGTGTAGCAGGGCAGTGCAACGTAATGATATGTGAACGATGATAAATTTCATCTAACGTCACATATTCTGCTCCAAGCTCTTCTGCTGCCTTATTTTTAAACGGATCATACGCCAAAATATGCATACCGAACCCTTTTAGAATGCGCATAACAGCCACACCAATCTTACCGGTGCCAATCACCCCAACAGTTCGGCCATGCATATTAAAACCTATCAACCCTTCCAAAGAAAAGTTCGCTTCACGAGTGCGTTGATAAGCGCGGTGAATACGGCGATTTAACGTCAGCATTAGCCCAACCGTATGTTCCGCGACAGCTTCCGGTGAGTAGGCCGGTACACGAACCACAGTTAAGCCTAGCTCTTGTGCCGCTTTTAAATCTACATTATTAAAGCCGGCACAACGTAATGCGATAATTTTTACGCCAAGTGCGGCCAGTTTTTCCAACACTTTTCGACTTCCGTCATCATTGACAAAAATGCATACGGCATCACAATGTTCCGCCATTTTTGCTGTTCGCTCGCTAAGCATAAAATCAAAAAACTCTAGCACCAGCCCATACTTAGCATTAATTAATTCTAAATACTTTCGGTCATAACTTTTTGTACTGTACACCGCAACTTTCATTTTGCCCTCCCTGAATGACTTATTTAAGTTGTGCAAACGCCTGCATTAAATCCGCTTTAATATCCTCAATGTTTTCTAATCCTACTGAAAAACGCAATAGATTATTTGTAATACCGCGAGCAATACGCTCCGCTTCAGGAATATCCATGTGTGTTTGCGTTGCCGGATAGGTAATAAAACTTTCCGTGCCGCCAAGGCTTTCAGCAAAGGTAATTAATTTAATGGCTTTTAAGAAAGTATTTACCCAATTTTCATCCTGTAAACGGAAAGAGAGCATTCCGCCCTTATTTGGGTATAACACATCTTTAACTTGTGGCTGTTGGCGTAAAAATTCGGCAACCGCTTTCGCATTTTCTTCATGACGTTGCATACGTAAAGCTAAAGTTTTCATGCCTCGAATGGTTAACCAAGAATCAAATGGTGACAGCACCGGACCGGAACCATTTTGAATGTAAAATAGACGATCACATAATTCCTGCCCTTTCGCCACAATTAAACCAACCAATACATCATTATGACCGGCAATATATTTCGTACCACTGTGGATAACAATGTCTGCACCATGCTCCATTGGACGGAACAACACCGGTGTTAAGAACGTATTATCCACAATAAGTAATAAATTGTGTTTTTTCGCCACCTTCGCAATCGCATCCACATCACATTCTTCCATTAACGGATTAGAAGGGGTTTCAATAAAAATGGCTTTGGTATTTGGCGTAATCGCCGCCTCAATCTCACTGACAGACGCGGTATTCACATAGACCGGTTTCACACCGTGCGTATTTTTATAGCAAAAATCCAATAATCGATAGGTGCCACCATATACATCGCTGGATACAATCCACTCATCCGGTGAGGTAAAGAGAGACATTAGTAATTGAATTGCCGCCATACCGGAAGAACAAGCAAATCCGCGATCACCTTTTTCTAATTTAGCAATAGTTTCTTCTAGTACACTGCGGGTCGGGTTTTTCGTTCTTGTGTAATCAAATCCGGTACTTTCACCGATGCCATGATGCCCATAAGCCGTAGAAAGGAAAATTGGTGTGGAAACTGCACCGGTCCGCGCATCTGTACGATTACCGGCTTGAGCCAATAAGGTATCAATCTCATATTCTTGCGTCATAAATCCTCCGATAAAATAACAAAATTTTATACCGCACTTTTGATAAAAATCGTGCATGCATTTTGGCACAAAGCACAATGTGATTAAAGGAGATTTTTATAACGGTTTCATCAAATAAATGAAAAATTTACTATTGAAATTTTAAAATTTGCATTTTTTTTCAACAAACACATTTATTTTTCTAAATTGTTTATTGACAGTGAGACATAAGTCAGTAAAATGCACGCCACTAACAGCGAATGCGGGAATAGCTCAGTTGGTAGAGCACGACCTTGCCAAGGTCGGGGTCGCGAGTTCGAGCCTCGTTTCCCGCTCCAAACTAACGGCGTGTTAGCAAAGCGGTTATGCACTGGATTGCAAATCCATGTAGCTCGGTTCGACTCCGGGACACGCCTCCATAACCTTTTAGCGCAGTTAGTTATTTTGCCCGAGTGGTGGAATCGGTAGACACAAGGGATTTAAAATCCCTCGCCTTTCGAGGCGTGCCAGTTCAAGTCTGGCCTCGGGCACCATTTTAAAGATGGTTTATTCTTTAAAATCCTCCAAATAAATCATATTGTTGGGTCGTTAGCTCAGTCGGTAGAGCAGCGGACTTTTAATCCGTTGGTCGAAGGTTCGAATCCTTCACGACCCACCAAACCAATCAATATTTTCAGATTGATTTCCTAGCGTATCATTTTTTTGTGTAAATGTTACTTCATTCAAGTAAATGAATTGTGAATACGAGCTACTTTTTAAAAGTAACATCATCCTACTCTTACCTGCTCTACTATCCCTAGCAAAAGCAAAAATGTTTCAATGCAATTTTTAATCTCTTTATTAGCTTGCCTTTAAAATGCATACACAATGTTAAATCCGATAATAAACCATAAACGAATAAGTTGAGACTATGTTATAATTAACTCGTCTTTCATTAGCAAATTAGGTACCCCATGAAAAAACTACTCTTTATACTTGCCGGCATATTAACAATCACGGCTTGCTCTCAACCCAAAGATATCTATTTTAACGGATCCGAGGGATCTCACTCTGGATTAAAATACGATAAAACAACGAAAACCATTGGGATAAACCCATAATAGTTCTCTAAAAAGTGCAGTGAAACTGCATTTTATACTATTATACACAGATTATAGGAAACACTCTCTTATAAGCCTTTCACAGGTTCAAAGGCATCATGTTAATCTCAGAGAAAGATAATTTTCATTCTTTTTCCCATAATAAAAAACCGAGCATAAGCTCGGCTTTTTTTATTCGTCTTGCAAGAATTAGTACGCTAACACAGCACGACGGTTTTTAGAGTAAGCAGCTTCGTCATGACCTAATACTGCTGGTTTTTCTTCACCGTAAGAAACGGTAGAGATTTGGCTACCTTGAACACCTTTAGAGGTTAAGAAGCTTTGCACTGCGTGCGCACGACGTTCACCTAATGCCATGTTGTATTCTGGTGTACCACGTTCATCGGTGTTACCTTCAACACGAACACTTGTTGCTGGGGTAGCTGTCAAGTATGCAGCATGAGCATCTAAGATTTGAGCATATTCGCCTTCAATATTGTATTTATCAAAACCGAAATATACAGTGTTATAACGTTGTTGCAAATCTTGAACAGAATAGCCGCCAAAAGTTTGGCCATTACCATTACCGTTACCGTTTTCAGTTTTATTTGAAGATCCGCAAGCTGCTAATACAGCTACAGAACCAGCAACTAACAATGCTTTGGTTAATTTATTCATTGAATTCTCCTTGTTTATTTAGTTAAGTATGGTGACCAAGCTGGAAATTTCACTTGTCCATCATTTCCTGGTAAACGTGCTTTAAAGCGTCCGTCTGTGGACACTAATTGTAACACCTTTCCCAAGCCTTGGGTAGAGCTGTAAATAATCATAATACCATTAGGTGAAATACTTGGACTTTCATCTAAAAAAGTTGAACTTAGCACTTCGGAGCTACCTGATGCCAAATCTTGTTTCACGATGCTATTACTTCCATCTACCATCACTAACGTATTGCCATCTGCGCTGATTTGGCCACTACCACGTCCACCAACTAAAGATACACCGCCACCGGTTGCACTCATACGGTAAACTTGCGGAGAGCCGCCTCTGTCGGAGGTGAACACGATTGATTGGCCATCAGGCGACCAAGATGGTTCGGTATTATTGCCGGCACCACTGGTTAACTGAGAAACCTGTCCACTACCCAAATTTATTACATAAATATTTAATACGCCATCTTTTGAAGACGCAAAAGCTAATCTTGAACCATCCGGAGAAAATGCCGGCGCCCCATTATGTCCAGGGAATGACGCGACGACCTTACGCGCCATGGATCCTAAATCTTGTAAAATAATTTGCGCTTTTTTATTTTCAAAAGAAACATAGGCAAGTTTTTTGCCGTCAGGAGACCATGCCGGAGACATAAATGGCTGGGAACTCTTATTAATAATGAATTGATTAAATCCATCATAATCTGCTACGCGAACTTCGTAAGGCTGAGAGCCCCCATTTTTTTGTACAACATACGCAATACGGGTTCTAAATGCGCCACGAATACCGGTTAATTTTTCAAAGGACTCATCGCTCACCGTATGAGCACCATAACGCAGCCATTTTTGTGTCACCGTATATTGATTTTGTGAAAGAATCGAACCGGCATTTCCCATGGTATCCACTAATTGATACGCAATATCAAAGCCTCCATTGGATGGGGTAACTTGCCCAACAATAACCGCTTCAATACCCTGTGCAGACCAAAGTTGAGGATTCACCTCCGCAGCTGACGTCGGTTGTTGAGGCATTTTCCCCACTGGCATAGGATTAAATTTTCCACTATTGCGCAAATCGTCAGAAATGATTTGCGCAATATCCGCCGGGGCACTGCCCGGTCCGTTCCACTTAAAAGGCACGACAGCGATTGGACGAGCAGAATCCATCACTTCGTCAATCACGATACGAACCTCCGCTCGAGCAACGGATGTTAGCCCTAACAGCATGATACATAAACTAAAAATTCGAATAACAATTTTCATTTGTTCTCCTATCGTTTTAAAAACGCAATAAAAAATTACCGCACTTTTCTTGGGTCAAATCCAAGTGTAAAACTCTTAAACATTTGATACTCTTCCGGTGTTGGCGCTCTACGCATTTTTTTCGCTTGTGAAATCGCATTTAATGCTGCAGCACATAAATCATTTGGTCCGGATTTTTTCTCATATGACAAAATAGTTCCATCACTCGAAATTTCCATTTTAATATCGCAAACTTTGCCGATAAACCGATTATCGCCACGAAAATACGGTTTTATCGAAGAGTAAACAATGCCGGCATAGGCCGAGCCGGTTTTACCACCGTCGCCCGCCCCCATTGATGCTCCTGCACCAAGGCTTCCTTGTTTATTTGCATTACCACCTCGTGTTGCGCTACCTCCACCGATGTCACCACCGTTAAAGAAATCATCTAGCGCATTTTGATCTGCTTTCCGTTGAGCATCAGCTTTCGCCTTAGCTTCAGCCTCTGCCTTCGCTTTTGCATCTGCTTTTGCCTTGGCTTCCGCTTTTGCTTTCGCTTCGGCATCCGCCTTTGCTTTAGCCTCTGCTTTTGCCTTAGCTTCTGCGTCCGCTTTTGCTTTAGCCTCTGCTTGTGCCTTAGCTTCTGCATCGGCTTTTGCTTTAGCCTCGGCTTTCGCCTTAGCTTCTGCATCGGCTTTTGCTTTCGCCTCAGCTTTTGCCTTAGCTTCCGCATCCGCTTTTGCTTTAGCCTCCGCCTCAGCTTTCACCTTGGCTTCCGCTTCAGCCTTTGCTTTAGCTTCTTGCTTTGCTTTTTCAATAGCTGCAGCCTTTGCTTTTGCCTCTTCTTCAGCTTGTTTTGCCGCAGCAGCTAACCGTTTTGCTTCAGCATCTGCTTTTAATTTAGCCGCCTCAGCAGCTTGTTTAGCCTTAGCTTCCTCAGCTTGCTTTTGTTTTTCAAGCGCTTCCAGACGGGCTGTTTCTTCCTGCTGTTTTTTCTGCTCAGCTAATAATTTTTGTTTTTCCTGCTCTTTTTGTTGTTCCAGTGCTTTTTGTCGAGCAATTTCTTCTTGGCGTTGTTGCTCTTCTTTTAACGCCTCTTGTTGTTTTTGTTCTTGTTGTTTTTGTTCTTCCTGTTTTTGCGCTTGTTCTTCCTGTTTTTTATCTTCTAAAGATTGTTTTTTTTGCTTTTCGGCTTGACCTTTTTTCTGCTGTTGAATTCGACCCCATTCTTGTGCGGCAGAACCGGTATCAACCATGACTGCACCAATCACTTCGCCATCATCACCTTCTCCGCCGCCCATAATATCAACGTTATGATAGAGCGAGCTCAAAATTAATAACACAAACAAAGCCAAGTGCATTATGATCGAAATCACAACGGCATTAACATCGCCTTTTTGTCGCTTATTCTGCACACTCGTTACCTATATTTATTAAATGGGATTTGTCATTAATCCAACTGATTTAATGCCGGCAAGGTGAAGTAAATTCAGTGCTTTAATCACCTCTTCATAAGGCACATCCTTTGCACCACCAACTAAGAACATCGTATTGTTATCTTTATCAAACTCTTGTTTTGATAATTGGGTAACCATATCTTCAGTTAAATTTTCCGTACGGTTACCACCAATTGAAATGGCGTACTGCCCCACACCCGATACCTCTAAAATAACCGGTGTTTTGTCTTCAGTAGACACATTTTGGCTTTGCACGGCATCCGGCAATTCAACTTCTACACTTTGACTAATAATAGGCGCCGTAGCCATAAAAATTAAAACCAATACTAAAAGCACATCCAAAAATGGCACAATATTGATTTCAGATTTGATATCGCGACGCTGACGACGATAAGACATATCAACCCTCTAAACTGAGAATTCTAAAAACAGCTAAAATAATGACCGCACTTTATCAAAATGCGGTGAGAACTCGTTACAATTAATTATGATGCGTTTTACCAAACACTTGACGGTGTAATATAGTTGTAAACTCATCAATAAAATTGCCGTAGTTTTGCTCTAATTTATTTACACGTAAACTTAAACGGTTATAAGCCATAACAGCCGGAATCGCTGCAAATAAACCGATTGCTGTTGCAATTAACGCTTCGGCAATTCCTGGTGCAACCATTTGCAATGTCGCTTGTTTTGCTCCGCTTAATGACATGAATGCGTGCATAATCCCCCAAACCGTACCAAAAAGACCGATATATGGGCTAATGGATGCGACGGTTGCCAAGAATGGAACGCGCGTTTCAATATCTTCAATTTCGCGATTCATAGATAAATTCATTGCACGGGTACTTCCTTTAATGATAGCTTCCGGTGCATCTGGGTTTGCTTGTTTTAAACGCGTAAACTCTTTAAAACCAACATAAAAAATCTGTTCGCTACCGGTTAATCCATCACGACGATTAGACAACCCTTCATATAATTTATTTAAATCCTCGCCCGACCAAAAGCGTTCTTCAAATACCATGGATTCTCTTAAGGCTTTTGTTAACACACGGCTACGCTGAATAATAATTGCCCAAGAGGTGATTGAGAAAGCGATAAGAATCAGAATCACTAACTGAACAACGATACTCGCTTTTAGAAACAAATCTAAAAAGTTTAACTCTGCGGTCATTATATGCTCCGAAAATAATTTATTTATATTTGATGAGTTAGTATTGTCTTGATTACCTGTGGGATCGCAACAGGTTTCATTTTTCCAAGATCAACATAGGCTACCTTTACAGTAGCCTGACACAACGTTAATTCATCTCGTTTAATTGCTTGAGAGAAAATGAGAGAAGCCCCTTTTATTTCCGTAATACTGGTTTCAATATGTAATAAATCATCCAATTTTGCCGGAATTCGGTAATCCACATTCATGGATTTAACGACAAAGGCACTTTTATTTTCCGCTAACAATGCTTGTTGAGAAAAATTAAATGTTCTTAAATATTCTGTTCTAGCACGCTCTAAAAAATGCAAATAACGTGCATGATAAACGACTCCGCCTGCATCCGTATCTTCATAATAAACACGAGCAGAATAATGAAAAACACTTTGTTCCAATTTTTCTTATCCCTAACCAAACTTCAAAAGGCAAGAAGTTGGCTATTTTAAAATGCTACAAAATGATTAGCAAGTAGCACTCATAAAAATATCCGTTGGATTATCTCTAAGTGAGTAGATTGTTAAACAGTGCGATAATTGCTGCAACATAGCCGAACCATGGCATAAAAATTGCGCGCCAAAACGCAGCTCGAATATCAAAACCGATACCATGAATCCATAAAATGACAACACCCCAAATCACTGCCAAAACATAATAAAATTCAACCGCTCTTAGCTGTGTTGAGAATTGATTGACATTTAAAAAGAAAAAAATCGTTAGTGCCAGTGCTAAAACAAATGAAAGGGTTCGTAACGAACCCTTATTTGCTAATTGATACAATGCGTTAATCATGCATTACTCGTCAAATTGACCTGAACGCTCTTTGTTCATTGTAATTTTTGCACTTACGCCTATCGCGAATAAAACACCGATGACCCAAATTGCATATAACATATTATTCTCCTTAGTATAAGGTGTTTTTATTGTCTTCAACAAAGCTTTCATCTAAACGACCAAACATTTTGTAGTATGACCAAATAGTGTAAAGCAATGAGATACTCACGAAGACTAATGCAAGATAGAACATTAACGTTAAGGTTAGTTCACTTGATGTTGCATCCCACATTAATAAGCTTTGTGCCGGGTGAGTACTTGAAGGCATCACAAATGGGAACATGGATACTGCAGCCGTAATAATCACGCCTGCCATGGTTAATACAGAGAAGAAGAACGCAAAACCACAACGATTTGCTTTAGAGGCAACCACATTTAATAAGGCACCAATAACAACCAATGCTGGGAAGATCCACAAAGCCGGAGTCTCGTTGAAGTTCTTGAACCATGCACCAACTTCAACCGCCACTTCTTTGCCGGAGGCTGGAGAAGATGGGGCAAAGTGATCCAATACGCTGGTTACAACATAACCTTCTTTAAAGGAAAGCCATACGCCCGCAAGAACAAAGGTAATTAATGTCACTAATGCGCCAATTTGAGTAATGGCTCTTGCACGATTGCGCAACTCTGCCGTTGTTTTCATTTGTAACCAGTTTGCACCGTGTGTCACTAACATAGCAAGACTTAGCACGCCACAAAGTAGTGCAAATGGGTTTAATAACGCAAAGAACGAACCTGTATAGGTCACTTGTGAAAGCTCATTTAATTCAAATGGCACACCTTGCAATAAATTACCAAATGCCACACCGAAAACTAATGCTGGTACAAAACCGCCGGCAAACAAGCCCCAATCCCATACTGCACGCCATGTTGGGTTATCAATTTTCGCACGATATTCAAAGCCAATTGGACGGAAAAATAATGCCGCCAACACTAAGAATAAGGCAATATAGAAACCGGAGAAGGCTACGGAATACACAATCGGCCATGCCGCAAAGATTGCACCACCGGCAGTTAATAACCATACTTGGTTACCATCCCAGTGAGGAGCAATGGAGTTGATCATAATACGCTTTTCAACTTCTTTTTTACCGGCAACCGGTAAAAGTGCGGTCACGCCCATATCAAAACCATCGGTAACGGAAAAACCGATGAGCAATACAATGACTAGCACCCACCAAATAATACGTAGAAATTCATAATCAATCATAATTCGTCTCCTGCTTATTTAGATGATTGCTCAAAGTAGTATTTACCGGTTTTTAATGCGCTCGGGCCTAAACGGGCGTATTTAAACATTAAGTACATTTCAACAATAATAAAGAAGAAATAAAGCACACAAATTAACCCGATAGAGAACCAGAGATCACTCACACTTAAATTGGATGCCGACACACCAACAGGCAATACTTCATAAATCGCCCAAGGTTGACGACCATACTCAGCTAGGAACCAACCAAATTCAATGGCTAAGAATGGCAATGGTAATCCCCATAACAATGCTTTAAGGAGTAAGGGTGAGGCAGTGACTCGACTACGTAAATTTTGCACAAATGCACCAAACGTTAATAAGATAATTAAACCACCGGCAGCTAACATTCCACGGAACGCCCAGAAGTTCGGACCAACATTAGGAATGGTATCACGTGCTGCTTGTTTAATTTGATCTTCCGTTGCATCCACAACTTTATCGGTATAACGTTTTAACAACAATCCAAAACCAAGATCGCCTTTCACTTCATTAAATTGCGCTTTAGTTTCTGGGTTAACCTGACCTGTTGCTTTTTTCTGTGCTTTTAACTGGGTAAACAAATCATAAGCCATAATACCATTGCGAACGCGCGTTTCATTTTTTGCTTGAAGCTCTTTTAGACCGGTAATTTCTTTATCTAAAGAACGTGTAGCAATTAAGCCACCAAGGTATGGAATTTCAATCGCAAAATCATTACGCATTTCTGCGGTATTCGGAAGAGCAACAGGATGGAATGGCGCTGGCGCAGCATGCGTTTCAAATTCAGCTTCCATCGCCGCTAATTTTACAGGTTGCGCTTTACCAATATCGTAACCGGATTCATCGCCCATCACTAGCACGGCAATTGAGGCAATAAATCCCCAGGTAGCCGCAATAGAGAAAGAACGCTTAGCAAAGCCAAGATCACGACCTTTCAACAAATAGTAAGAACTGATTGCCAACACAAAGAATGCACCGGCAACATAACCGCCAGATAAGGTATGCAAGAATTTACTTTGTGCAACCGGATTCAACCATAAATCTAAGAAGCTGGTCATTTCCATACGAACGGTTTCAAAATTAAATTCTGAACCTGTCGGTGATTGCATCCAACCGTTTGCCACCAAAATCCACATCGCAGAAAGGTTTGAACCGAAGGCGACACAATAAGTTGCCAATAGGTGTTTCCCTTTTGTTAGGCGATCCCAACCAAAGAAAAATAAACCCACAAATGTTGATTCTAAGAAGAATGCAAGCAATGCTTCGATCGCCAACGGCGCACCAAAAATATCACCTACATAGTGAGAATAGTAAGACCAGTTCGTACCAAATTGGAATTCCATAATGATACCGGTCGTTACCCCTAGGGCAAAGTTAATCCCAAATAACTTACCCCAAAATTTTGTCATATCTTTATACACTTCTTTACCTGTTACGACATAGGTCGTTTCCATGATGACAAGCACGAAAGACAATCCTAGTGTCAGCGGCACAAAAATGAAGTGATACAGCGCCGTTAAAGCAAACTGTAATCTTGAGAGTTCAACAACGTCTAACATCTCGACTCCTTGTAAAAGCTACAAGTCCTTAAATTCATGATTACCAAGTAATCACCCCATAAACATCAAAAATGTTTTGAATTTGCATAAGAAAATTATCTTTATAATGACTGCGGCTTAATTTGGATAAACATCAGTGATTACATAGACAACCCAAATGATTGGCACATTCTACTACTAAATATAGGGATAAAGAATAGAGAAATATGTCGCAAAGATCACATTTTTGAAATTAAATCAAAAACAACTCAAAATAAGTAATTTAGGCTAAATTGATCAGGATCAAATTATATATTCTATTAACATAATTTCAACATCTATTCACTTTAACTGCATAAAAATGAGGGTGATTCGAAAAAAGAGACTAGACATCACAAAAGGATTCTGATAACTTCATGCAAGATTTACACTTTGAAGATAACTTGAACAACAAAAAGGCTTCAATATGACACAAAAAATAACGCACATTTTTACCGCACTTTTCACGACAATGATGGTTGCAAGTGTTTCAAATGTAGCCAATGCCGCAGACGTGGATAAAGACAAAAACGCAAAATCCATTGCGAACGTTCCACAACAGTGCAAGGATTTATTCAGTGAAACCGAAAATTTGATTGCAGAAGCGGAGAAACAACCAGGTACACACCCTCAAGTCAATAAAATCCGTAGTAAGCTCAATCAAAGTAAAAAACAAATTCTCGAAATGGAGTTAGCTACGCAAATTAAAAGTTGCGATGTTGCCATGGCGAAA
Source organism: uncultured Aggregatibacter sp. (assembly GCF_938046485.1). NCBI lineage: Bacteria > Pseudomonadati > Pseudomonadota > Gammaproteobacteria > Pasteurellales > Pasteurellaceae > Aggregatibacter > uncultured Aggregatibacter sp. The sequence goes on from NZ_CALIWN010000036.1 coordinate 40,318, forward strand.
CTCAACAGCATGAAACAACAGCAACAAACACAGTAATTTCTCACGAAACAAAAGGCTTATTTGATTGAATAAGCCTTTTGTTTTTTAGTCTTCACATGATATTTTTTCAATGCCAAAATGACGATAAGTTGTTGAGGTCGCCATTCTTCCGCGAGGTGTTCGTTGTAAGAATCCCTGCTGAATTAAATAAGGTTCCAGCACATCTTCAATAGTATCCCGCTCTTCCCCAATAGCCGCGGCTAAATTGTCTAATCCCACCGGACCACCATCAAAACGCTCTAAAACGGCTGTCAGCAACTTCCTGTCCAAATAATCAAACCCGGCATCATCAATATCTAACATAGACAGCGCCGCTTTGGCAATGGCTCCGGTAATCACGCCGTTATTACGCACATCTGCATAATCTCGCACTCGACGCAATAAGCGATTGGCAATCCGTGGTGTTCCGCGAGAGCGACGAGCAATTTCATAGGCTGCCGAATCATCAATTTTAAGCTGCAAACAGACCGCACTTCTTGACACAATGGACGTTAAATCGGGCACGGAATAAAATTCCAAGCGTTGCACAATGCCAAAACGATCGCGTAATGGCGAGGTTAAAGAACCCGCCCGAGTTGTCGCACCGATAAGCGTAAAAGGCGGTAAATCCAATTTAATGGAGCGGGCAGCCGGGCCTTCGCCAATCATGATGTCCAGCTGATAATCTTCCATTGCCGGGTAAAGGACTTCTTCGATGGCCGGTGAAAGGCGATGAATTTCATCAATAAACAACACATCATGAGGTTCAAGATTTGTCAGCATGGCGGCTAAATCACCCGCTTTTTCCAAAACCGGACCGGATGTCGTGCGAATATTTACCCCCATTTCGTTGGCGACAATATTAGCCAATGTGGTTTTTCCTAATCCCGGCGGGCCAAAAATCAACAAATGATCCAACGCATCCTGACGTAATTGTGCCGCTTTGATGAAAATTTCCATTTGTTCGCAAACTTGCGGTTGTCCCACGTAATCCGCCAACAACTTAGGGCGAATGGCACGGTCAATCACCTCTTCGTCTAATTTTGCCGTAGCACTGATAATTCTGTCTGCTTCAATCATCTTGTCTATCTCAAATTACAACGCGGCTTTTAAAGCTTCACGAATTAACTGCTCACTGGAAAGCGCCGGTTTAGACACTTTTTTCACCATTTTCTCTGCATCGACAGGCTTATAGCCCAAGGCGATCAATGCGGCAACAGCCTCATTAGAAGGTTCAGCGGTTGCAACGGTTTCCATGCTAAGACTTGGCAAATGATCCGCTTGCATAAAGAAGTCGTTATTTTTTACGCCTTTAAATTTACCTTTGAGTTCAACCAAGAGTCTTTCTGCGGTTTTTTTACCGACCCCCGGAATCTTCACTAATTTTGACAGTTCTTCACGTTCAATGGCATACGCAAACTCATCTACCGACATGGCAGATAAAATTGCCAACGCCAATTTAGGGCCTACACCATTGGTTTTGATCAATTCACGAAATAAAGTGCGGTCTGTTTTTTGTGCAAATCCAAAGAGTAAATGAGCATCTTCACGCACGACCAAATGGGTAAATAAGCTGGTTTGTTTGCCCACTTCGGGAAGATGATAAAAACTTGTCATCGGCAACAACAATTCATAGCCGACACCCTGCACATCCAACAAAATTTCCGGTGGCTGTTTTTCCATTAAAATGCCGGTGAGATGACCAATCATAGTAATCCTAGTTATCTGTAAAAAATTGTGCGTAGCATAAAATAAAACTGGATAAATATCCAGTTAAATTTTTAAACGGAAACGGCCTCGACTATATCGCGTGCGTAAAAGTGCGGTCAATTTTTCCTGCGTTTCATTTTGACCCGCGGCATCTGCCACATGAAAAGAGTGCTGTATGGAATGGGCATGCGTAATGGCGATCGCTAAAGCATCCGCCGCATCGGCTTGTGGCTTATCGGAAAGTTTAAGAATACGAGTCACCATATCCTGCACTTGAATTTTATCCGCCGAACCAATACCTACCACCGTTTGTTTGATTAGGCGTGCTGCATATTCAAACACCGGCAAATCATGATTCACCGCTGCAACAATCGCCGTACCACGAGCTTGTCCGAGTTTCAGTGCTGAATCCGCATTTTTTGCCATAAACACTTGTTCAATCGCAAACATATCCGGTTGAAATTGCGTGATGATTTCAGTCACACCGGCATAAATACGTTTTAAACGGGTTGGCAAATCATCTACTTGAGTGCGAATGGCACCACTGCCAAGGTATTCCAATTGTCGCCCGGTTTGTCGGATAACGCCATAACCGGTCACGCGCGAACCGGGGTCAATGCCTAAAATAATTGCCATAATCGGGTATAAAACAAACGGCTAGAAGACCTAGCCGTTTTTATTTGACGTGAAAGTTTATTGATTTGCTTTTGCGGTCGCTTTCGCGTTCACATCACAGTTTTTCACGATAATTTTGTCGGCTTTTTTGCCTTTTTGTAAAAGATTTACCGGCACGACAGAATCAAATTTATCCAAGGTTAAACCGCTGTCCACATTCCACACATAGTTGCCGGAAGTAAATGCGGTAAAATCTTTTTGAGACGCATCGCGAGCAAAGTCTTTTGCAATCACTTTATTGCCGACCATCACCATTGCACCTGTCGGTTCTTGACCTTCGAATTGATACACGGCAGTCACAGTTTTCTTGTTGCAAGAATACACGACGGTTTTATCCGTAATCGTTGGCATGGCGCCGGCAGCTTTGGATTCGACATTGGCTGTTGCATTAGAACACGCCGCCAAAATGGCAACTGTAGCCATTGCAGAGAATACTTTAACAAATTTCATAAATGCTCCTTATAGCATTGCAGCGACTTCATCGCTAATTTCACCATTGTGATAAACGTTTTGTACGTCATCACAGTCTTCCAACATATCAATTAAACGCAATAGTTTCGGTGCAGTTTCCGCATCCAAATCCACTGTCGTTGATGGAATCATTGTCACTTCAGCGCTTTCAATTTTAAAACCGGCGGCTTCAATACCGTCACGCACCGCGCCTAATTCTTCCCAAGCGGTATAAATTTCGAAAGAACCGTCATCTTGTGGTTGAACATCATCTGCACCCGCTTCGATTGCCGCTTCCATTAACGCATCTTCATCCGCTTGGAGCACTAAAATCAATCCTTTTTTACTGAACAAATAACCAACAGAGCCTTCTGTGCCTAAGTTACCGCCACATTTGGTAAAACTTGGACGAACTTGAGAAATAGTACGATTGGCGTTATCGCTTAAACATTCCACCATGACAGCCGTGCCACCCGGTCCGTAACCTTCATAGATTTTGGTTTCCATATTGGTGTCATCGCCACCACCAACACCACGCTCAATAGCACGGTTAATGGTATCACGGGTCATGTTGTTGCTGAGCGCTTTATCCACTGCCGCACGTAAACGTGGGTTCGATCCCGCATCGCCGCCACCGATTTTTGCAGCGGTTACCAATTCACGAATTAATTTAGTAAAGATTTTGCCACGTTGCGCATCTTGTGCTGCTTTACGGTGTTTAATATTTGCCCACTTACTATGGCCTGCCATGTTGTTTTCCTTCTATTTTGTCAAATCAAATAAATATTTTCTTATCGCTTCTGCGTTATTAGGGGATTTCGTCATCTGCACCGCCTGTGCCGGCGAAACCCATTGAAAAGCGAGATGTTCGGTTAATTCAGGGGTAAATTCCTGCTCCACGGCCAACAAAAACCAGTGCTCTCGGCAGTGGGTAACATTCGGTGCGTATTTATAGCGGAAATGCGGAAAAATTTCAAACGTTACGCTTTCATGACAATCCCAAAGTGCGGTGCTTTTTGACGGCGTTTTTAACCGCACTTCTTCCCAAACTTCACGCACTGCAGCGTCATACGGCATTTCATGTTCTTCCAAAGAACCGGTGACCGATTGCCAGAAAGCCAGATCATCTCGACGCTGTAGCATAAGCACTCTGCCGCTCTCTTTGGCATAAATGACAACAAGGACAGATTGGTTGTTTTTATATTTCAATTGGATATCCACGCAAATAAAAAGTTCGCCATGTATTTTCACTTAAAACAACGTAAAAAAGAACCGCACTTTAAAGAAACCCTTAAAGTGCGGTCGTTTTTAGAGAAATTTTTAGCCTAACCAGCCGGCTTGCTGTGCAATAAAGAGTGCGGCAAACGCGGTTAGGTAGAATAAGCCGATAAAGGATAACCACAATAATCCGCCTTTCACGCTGTGTTTCGCTTTCATGGTTAAGGATAAGTTCAACCATGCAAACACCGGCGCAGAAACAAAGGAAGCGATCATAGCGAATTTCAACATCGGACCAACGGCGTTATTAAAATAGAAAATAATGGCTAAACCGGAGACCGCGGCAAGCACCATGGCAATGTTTAAGGTTTTTACGGTGCTTTCGCGTTTACCAAGTAATAAACGCAAGGATTCAACGTTGGTACGGGAATAGCCGTCGATAACGGTGATAGTTGTGCCAAACATACACATGAAGGCAATCACTGCAATCAATAAACGCGCCCATTCACCGATGGTGCTGGCATACATATTGATTAATTGCGCGATATATTTACCGCCCACCATTTCTACGGTTTCAGGTGAACCGAATTGTACCAATGCGCCAAGCGCCAAGAACACGACCGCTAAAATCGCCGTACCGATGTAACCCACGTTGAAGTCAAACAAACCATCTTGATAAGACACTTTGGTCAAACGACGTTTTGCCACCACCCACATGGAGTTAATGGCAGAAATTTCAATCGGCGCCGGCATCCAGCCCATTAATGCCACTAAAAATGCCAATTTGCTTAATTCCCACGGGGAAGGCGCAACGAAATCTGCCGGTGCGACACCTTGCATACCGTTACGCATGAATGCAATCACCACGGCGCTGACTGTTGTCACAGTTAAGGCGATCATGATGATTTTGGATAAGCTGTCTAATAAGCGATATTTCCCTAACAGTAAAATACCGGTTGTGACACCGATCACCAATAAACTGAGGACCGGCATTGGCAATGGAATAGGGATCACAAAAGTTAAAATGGCTGCGGTTAACAAACCTACCGCGGCGGTGTTAATCACGGTGGCAAAAATATTTAATGCAAGGAATAGCCACAAATAAAATTTACCTTTTTGGCGGTAACCTTCCAACAAGGTATTGCCGGTATCTAAGGTATATTGCACACCGAAACGGAAGAAAGGATATTTGAATAAATTCGCAAGAATTACGATGCTCACTAATTCCCAGCCATAAATCGCACCGGCTTGGGTGGATGCGATAATATGCGAACCGCCAACAGCAGCAGATGCCATGACGATTCCGGGACCTAAGGCAGAGAATTTACTCGCCCATGTAGATTTTTCAACTTGATTGATTGGTTCACTCATAAAATGTCTCTTTAAATGATAGAAAGGTGCGTATTTATAATAGAATTTTCATCTAGAGTAAAGTGAACACAGCAATAAGAAAAAACAAAGCAAAAGATAAAAAACTTTGTTTTTCTAAAAATCAGCATTTTATTCCAAAAAATAAGAGATTAAAAACGGATAAATCTTGCTAACTTGACGAATGACAGTGAATAAAATTTTTAACAAAGTCATATAAAATTTATATTCACGGTACGCCTGATTGAGAGATTCAAGAGACGATGGTGCTATTCAGTATTTTTTGAGTGAAAAAATACATTTGCAGAAGGGTGAAATAAACAAATAAGATTAACAATTAACAACAAGACATGACACGTTGTGATAGGAATATTCTCAAACAACACATAAACCAGCACATTAACGGCAAGCAGCCACGCAATAAAAATATCTCTCGCCCAATGTCGGCCGTGTAAGATGTTTTTATTGAGGAAGAAAATGACGACAAAATTTAAATAAGGCATAAAAAGCAGAGCGCTGGACTGAATAAAGGAGTCGCCAAGAGCAAGCACAATCAAAGTGAGTCCTAATACAATAAGATAATTAATAATGATATTAGTCCAACAAATAATCGGGATAGAACGCGGCTTTTTCATATTGTTTAATCTTATTCTAGTTATTTTGGCTTTGGTATTGAAACGATTTTGCAAATCGATTATAGCAAGAAACCTAAAGCAAGTCATTTACTTAACATTTTTATTACATAAATTTTACATTGTGTAACATATCTTACATGAAAGTGTGACTTAATTCGCACAATTTTAACGAGAAATTTATTATTCCACAACCATTTTAGGCTTATTATCCATATTATTTATTATAATTCTTATTCGTAGTAGTAGTAGTAGTATCTATGCTATTGAAAAATAACGATATTTCAAGTGATAAAAAAGCTATATTTCAGTCATGAGTAACATGACTAAAATATAGCTCATCGGTCTTCTTTGTTTCATAATTCAATCAAAAAAGACACCGCACTTTTTATTCAAAATTAGCCGTTAAGCATTTTTAACCACCTGAATACTCAGCTCAGCTAACGCCTGTGGATTCGCAAAACTTGGCGCTTCGGTCATTAAGCACGCCGCTGCCGTCGTTTTCGGGAATGCAATCACATCACGAATATTTTCGGTTCCGGTTAAGAGCATAGTTAAACGGTCTAAACCGAATGCTAAACCTGCGTGTGGCGGTGTGCCGAATTTCAATGCATCCAACAAGAAACCAAATTTTTCGCGTTGTTCTTGTTCGTTAATGCCAAGAATACGGAATACAGTTTGTTGCATTTTCGGATCGAAAATACGCACAGAACCGCCACCTACTTCGTAACCATTGATCACCATATCGTAAGCATTAGCGACCGCACTTGTCGGATCAGCTTCCAATTGTTCCGGTGTGAAATCACGTGGCGATGTGAATGGGTGGTGCATTGCCGCCAAGTTGCCTTCATCATCACGTTCAAACATTGGGAAATCAATTACCCAAAGCGGTTGCCATTCGTCTAAACGGGTTAAGCCGAGATCGCGTCCCAGTTTCAAACGCAATGCGCCCATGGCATCTGTGGTGGTTTGCCATTTGTCTGCGCCGAAGAACAAGATATCACCGTTTTGTGCTTTTACACGTTCAGCTAACGCTTTCCATACATCTTCAGTTAAGAATTTCGCAATTGGGCTTTGAACGCCTTCAAGGCCCGCATTGATATCATTCACTTTCGCCCAAGCCAAACCTTTCGCGCCGTAGATACCAACAAATTGGGTGTATTCATCAATTTGTTTACGGGTAATTTCGCTGCCATTTGGTACACGAATGACCGCCACTCGACCATTCGGATCATTGGCTGGACCTTGGAACACTTTGAAATCCACCTCTTTAACGATGTCTGCAACATCGACTAATTCAAGTGGGTTACGCAAATCCGGTTTGTCGGAACCAAAGCGATTCATCGCTTCGTGCCAAGTCATCACAGGGAATTTGCCTAAATCCACACCAATGATGTTTTGCCATAAACCGTGCACCATACGTTCCATAATCTCACGCACTTCAGGCGCTGTCAGGAAAGAGGTTTCCACATCGATTTGGGTAAATTCCGGTTGACGATCCGCACGCAAATCTTCATCACGGAAACATTTCACAATTTGATAATAACGATCAAAACCGGACATCATGAGCAACTGTTTGAAAAGCTGTGGTGATTGTGGCAATGCATAGAATTTGCCTTTATGCACACGGCTTGGCACTAAATAGTCGCGCGCACCTTCCGGTGTGGCTTTGGTTAGCATTGGGGTTTCAATATCTAAGAAACCGTTGTCATCCATAAAACGACGTACAAAACTGGTGATTTTCGCACGTGTTTTCAAACGTTGCGCCATTTCAGGACGGCGTAAATCCAAATAACGGTATTTTAAGCGTTGTTCTTCCGTGTTGTTTTGGTTGAAGTCTAACGGCAACACATCGGAGGCATTGTAAATTTTCAATGCTTTTGCCAAGACTTCCACTTCACCGGTCGCCATGTTTTTATTAATTTGGTTGTCCGGACGAGCAATCACTTCACCTTTGATTTGAATACAAAATTCGTTACGCAAACCGGCAGCCGCGGTCAAGGCGTCTTGGTATTTCGGGTCGAAACACACTTGCACGATGCCGTCACGATCGCGCATATCAATAAAGATCAACCCACCTAAATCGCGGCGGCGATGAACCCAACCGCTTAATGTCACTTCTTGACCGATATTTGCGCGGTTTAACGCACCGCAATAATGTGAACGCATCATTTTTTATTCCTTATTATATTCTGAATCATTAAAGAGAAATTAACCGTCCGATTATACGGAAATTGCCTGGGCTTTTGAATTGGAAAGCGAAATTTATTTGCGCCGTTAAAAACTTTCTCTAAAATAACCGCACTTTTTATTTCAAATCATTGCATCGCAAAAAATATGAAGGATACCCTATTCTCTGCGCCCATTGAAAAATTGGGCGATTTTACCTTTGACGAAAGCGTCGCGGAAGTATTTCCTGACATGATCCAACGCTCTGTGCCGGGCTATTCCAACATCATCACAGCTATCGGCATGCTTGCCGAACGTTTTGTGACGGCAAACAGCAACGTTTATGATTTAGGTTGTTCCCGTGGGGCGGCGACCCTTTCCGCTCGTCGTCATATTAACCAACCGAATGTGAAAATTATCGGGGTGGACAATTCCCAACCGATGGTGGAACGTTGTCGTCAACATGTTGCCGCCTACCATAGCGACATTCCGGTAGAGATTCTCTGTGACGACATTCGCCACATTGAGATCCAAAATGCATCCATGGTGATTTTGAATTTCACCCTGCAATTTCTGCCGCCACAAGATCGCGTGGCGTTGTTGGAAAAAATTCATCAAGGATTAAATCCAAACGGCGTATTGGTGCTGTCAGAAAAATTCCGCTTTGAGGACGAACAAACCAATGAATTGCTGATTGATCTTCACCATCAATTTAAACGCGCCAACGGTTACAGTGAATTAGAAGTGAGCCAAAAACGCACCGCACTTGAAAATGTGATGCGCACAGACAGCATTGAAACCCATAAAGCGCGATTAAAAAATGTCGGCTTTTCTCATGTGGAGCTTTGGTTCCAATGCTTTAACTTCGGTTCCATGATTGCGATGAAATAAGCGCAAAGCTCAAAATAAAAAAGTGCGGTGGAGTAAAACGTTTTAAAAATCCACCGCACTTTTCTTTAACATCGCAAGCGAAATTTTGAAAAATTAATACACGCCTTGCGCCAACATGGCATCAGCCACTTTAACGAAACCGGCGACGTTCGCACCCACGACATAGTTAATATTGCCTTGTGCATCACTGCCGTATTTTTTACAGTTAGCATGAATGTCTAACATAATGCGGTGTAATTTTGCATCCACCTCTTCTCTTGTCCAACTTAGACGTTGTGCGTTTTGCGACATTTCCAAACCGGAAGTGGCAACGCCACCTGCGTTTGCTGCTTTGCCCGGTCCGAAGAGTACGCCGGCGTCAATAAAGGCATTGGTGGCTTCAATGGTCGTTGGCATATTGGCACCCTCCGCCACCACTTGTACGCCATTGGCGATAAGGATTTGGGCATCGGCTAATTCTAATTCGTTTTGGGTCGCACATGGGAGCGCAATATCGACTTTTAAATGCCACGGCCGAGCACCGGCGACATATTTCAAGCCAAAGAGATCAGCGTAATCTTTTACCCGCCCCCGTTTGACATTTTTGATGTCCATTAAAGCGGCTAATTTTTCAGCCGTGAAACCTTCTTCATCCACAACGGTACCCGATGAGTCGGAACAGCTAATGACTTTTGCGCCAAGCGCCATCGCTTTTTCAATGGCATATTGTGCCACGTTGCCGGAGCCGGAAACCGCGACGGTTTTGCCTTTCAAATCTTGACCTTTTTCTGCCAGCATAGCTTGGACGAAATAAACCAAACCATAGCCGGTGGCTTCCGGACGAATTAAGCTGCCGCCGAAGCTCAAGCCTTTGCCGGTAAACACACAGCCGGTTTGATTGGAGAGTTTTTTCATCATGCCGGTTAAATAACCCACTTCACGCGCGCCCACGCCGATATCGCCTGCCGGCACGTCGGTGTCCGGACCAATGTGGCGATAAAGTTCTGTCATCAAGGCTTGGCAGAAGCGCATGACTTCCGCATCGCTTTTGCCTTTCGGATCGAAGTCTGAACCGCCTTTGGCGCCGCCCATTGGCAATGTGGTTAAAGCATTTTTGAAGATTTGTTCAAAACCTAAGAATTTTAAAATGGATTGGTTGACGGACGGGTGAAAACGCATTCCACCTTTGAAAGGACCGATAGCGCTGTTAAATTGAATGCGGAAAGCGCGGTTGACTTGCACTTGGCCTTTGTCATCCGTCCATGCTACGCGGAATTGAATGATGCGTTCCGGTTCAACTAAACGTTCTAATAAGGCTTCAGAGCGGTATTTCGGGTTTTTCTCAAGGAATGACCAAATAGACGTGAATACTTCGCGTATCGCTTGTAAAAATTCCGGTTGGTTTCCGTCACGTTGTTCGACTTTGGCTAAGAAGGCTTCTAAGGAAGCGACTGCGTTAGACATAAAAAATCTCCTGTTGATGATGTTTGCATATATTGTTTTTATTAATCGGAATCACTATGCAACAACTCTTCTTATTTTTCCAAAACAACCATCAAAAACAGAAAAAATTTAGAATAAAAGATAGAATAATATAGATAATATCTAATTATTTAATAATTTTATTGAGATTCATCTAAATAACAACCCACACATAAAACGTGCGGTTTTTAAGCTCCCCTATAAGGGTCTATACTTCATAAGCTCCTCAAAGGGCTTGTGAAAACTGACAGGCGTGTCTAATGACTTCCTTGCATATCCCTTAAAAGGGTCAATATGCTCTTTCGTTGATAAATTATCTTGAACCATGTCTTCTTTTTCTTGATTCCTTATATAGTCCTCCACAACTTTTGTATTTAAGCCCACGATGCTGACAAAAAATCCTTTCACTCGGAAATGTCTATTTTCATATCCCTATTTTAGTGAATTGTGGCGTGCAACTTGTTGCACGAAATCGTGAATGCCCGAAAGCGTTAAATAACGTTCCGTGTGTAATTTGGTCGTGCATCAAGATGCACGCTACGCACAAAATCGTGAATTGCGCATCAAAGTTCATGTTTTAATCATGCGTGCAACAAGTTGCACGCTACGCACAAAATCATGAATTGTGCATCGAAGTTAATGTTTTAATCATTCGTGCAACAAGTTGCACGCTACGAGGGGTAAATAATCTTCCTATATGCTGAATTTGGGTTGTCGCCTTGTTCACTGTATAGCGAGGATTTTTTCTGTTCATCGCTTAAGCTATTTAGCTCCATACACATAGCGTATGGTTTTCATAGCCAGACTTTGGCTGGCTATAATAAAAATTAAATAAAGCATTCGTTTAGACAAAAAATAAGCCCTGCAAAATACAGGGCTTATTGTGTTTAAACTGATCATAGAAAGCATGATGCTCAAGTGCGGTCAGTTTTGAGATAGTTTTCTCTCTATTATAGATTAACCACCGAAGTCATCTAATAAGATGTTTTCATCTTCAACACCGAGGTCTTTCAACATTTTGATTACCGCCGCATTCATGACCGGAGGTCCACACATATAGTATTCACAATCTTCTGGCGCTTCATGATTTTTCAAGTAGTTTTCATAAAGTACGTTGTGAATAAAGCCGGTGTAACCTGTCCAGTTATCTTCCGGTAACGGATCTGATAATGCTACGTGCCATGTAAAGTTCGGGTTTTCTGCTTGAAGCTGATCAAAATCTTCTACATAGAACATTTCACGTTTAGAACGGGCACCATACCAGAAAGACATTTTACGTTTAGAATGTAAACGTTTTAATTGGTCGAAGATATGGGAACGCATTGGCGCCATACCTGCACCACCACCAATAAAGACCATTTCGTTGTCGGTTTCTTTCGCAAAGAATTCACCAAACGGACCGGAAATGGTCACTTTATCACCCGGTTTTAATGACCAAATGTAAGAAGACATTTGTCCCGGAGGCGCATCCGGTTGACGTGGCGGAGGCGTCGCAATACGCACGTTCAACATAATAATGCCTTTTTCTTCCGGATAAGATGCCATGGAGTAAGCGCGGATAATATGCTCATCCACTTTAGACACATAACGCCATAAATCGTATTTGTCCCAATCTTCGTGGTATTCTTTCGGAATATCGAAATCTTTATAGTAAACCGTATGTGGATCGGCTTCGATTTGGATATAACCACCAGCACGGAATGGTACTTCTTCACCCTCAGGAATCGCTAATTTCAGCTCTTTGATAAAGGTGGCTTTGTTATCATTAGAAATAACAGTACATTCCCATTTTTTCACACCAAAGATTTCTTCCGGCAATTCAATGTCCATATTGCCTTTCACGTTCACTTGGCAAGAAAGACGATAGCCTTCTTTCGCTTCACGTTTGGTGATGTGAGATAACTCTGTCGGTAAAATTTCACCGCCACCGCTTTTCACTTTTACCACACATTGACCACAGGAACCGCCACCGCCACAAGCTGATGACACAAAGATCCCTTTGCTGGCAAGCGCACCAAGCAATTTGCCACCGGCTGGTAACGTAATGGCTTTATTGGGATCATTATTAATTTGAATGGTAATGTCGCCGGAATCGACCAATTTAGATTTGGCAAATAGAATAATGGCGACAAGCACTAAAACGATCGCGGTAAAGGCTGCAACACCGAGTACAAGAATTGTTGTTTCGCTCATTTACGCCCTCCTTATAACTGAATACCGGAAAATGACATAAAGCCAAGCGCCATTAAGCCCGCTGAGATAAAGGTAATCCCTAAACCTTTCAAACCGGCCGGCACATCTGCATATTTCATTTTCTCAGTTAAACCGGCTAACGCAACGATTGCCAACATCCACCCCAAGCCTGCACCAATACCGTACACGGCAGATTCTGCGAAGGTATATTCACGTTGAATCGCAAAGGATACGCCACCGAAGATCGCACAGTTTACAGCAATAAGCGGAAGGAAAATCCCCAATGCGTTATAAAGTGCCGGGAAGAATTTATCGAGCGTCATTTCAAGAATTTGAACGATACCCGCGATAATCCCGATAAACGTAATAAAGCTTAAGAAGGATAAATCTACGCCTTCAACTAAAGCCCCATCTTTTAACACGTGTTCAAACACAAATTGGTTCGCCGGTACAGAAATGCCAAGCACAACGGTGACCGCAACCCCTAAGCCGAATGCTGTTGACACTTTTTTCGATACGGCAAGGAAAGTACACATTCCTAAGAAGAAAGAAAGCGCCATATTTTCAATGAAGATCGCCTTCACAAATAGGCTAATATAATGTTCCATTGATTATTTCTCCTGTTGCTCAGGTTTCCACGTTCTTAAGCCCCAAATGATGAAGCCGATAATAAAGAACGCACTTGGTGCAAGAAGGAACAAGCCGTTCGGTTGATACCAACCACCGTCTTGAATGGTTTGGAATACTGGGAAACCAAGTAAACGACCGGAACCAATTAACTCGCGTAACGTTGCAACAATTAATAAAATTGCACCGTAACCTAAACCGTTACCGATACCGTCAACAAAGCTCTCAAGCGGACGAGATTTCATCGCAAAAGCTTCTGCACGACCCATTACGATACAGTTGGTAATAATCAATCCCACGAATACTGAGAGCTGTTTCGATAAACCATAAGCAAAAGCTTTCAATACTTGGTCAACCAAAATTACCAAAGACGCGATAATTGCCAGTTGTACAATGATACGAATACTATTTGGAATGTACTGGCGAATCATTGAAATAAACATACTGGAAAAACCGGTTACTAAACTTACCGCAATTGCCATAACGATTGCGGTTTGTAATTGAGTTGTTACCGCTAACGCAGAACAAATACCCAAAATTTGCAGCGCAATCGGGTTATTTTTTACGATCGGATTAAGCAAAAGTGATTTTAAATTGCTTTTTGCATCAGCCATTATCTTGCCCCCGCTTTAAATTTTGCTAAGAATGGACCAAAACCATTTTGACTAAACCAATAATCAAAGGAACCTTGCACACCATTTGAGGTTAAGGTTGCACCTGATAAGGCATCAACGCCGTGTTCTTTGTTAGAAGACGCATTTTTAGCAACACGAATAGCCACACGTTGATTATCATCAAACAGTTTTTTATCTACGAAAAGTGCTTGCCAACGCGGATTGGCGATTTCACCACCAAGACCGGCTGTTTCACCTTGGTCATAGTAAGTAATGCCTTTGATGGTATTGGCATCTGGGGCAACTGCAACGAAACCGTACATTGTTGACCATAAACCACGACCATACATTGGTAATACCACTTGGCTGACATTGCCTTGTTCATCTTTCACAAGGTAAACACGCGCCTGATTTGCACGCACTTTAATCCCGGCTTTATCTTGTTCAGCAGGAATGGCTTGGCTAAGTGCGGTCGATTTTACCGCTGTTTTTGGATCAAACTTTTCCACATCCTCTTTTGAGGCTTGAACAAAATCACCGCTTTGCAAATCCACTAAACGAGGTTCAATAAACTTGTTATAAGTGTCTTTAATGACGGAAGCATTATCTTCTTTCATTAGGCCGGCAACCGTTAAAATATTACGCTGAACGTCAAGTGCTTTTTGTTCATCTTGTTTTGATTTCAATGCCACTGCGGCACCGGAAACCACAATAGAACACACCAAACTTAGCAATACAACAACGGTAACTGTACCGCCAACGCTATCTTTATTAAATTTAGCCATTTGTTCTTGCTCTCCGACGTTTGATATTTGCTTGAACCACGATGTAGTCGAAAATTGGTGCAAACAAGTTTGCAAATAAAATCGCTAACATCATCCCTTCCGGATAAGCCGGGTTCACTGTACGAATTAATACTGCCATCACACCAATTAACGCACCGTACCACCATTTACCGGTATTTGTAAATGAAGCAGAAACAGGGTCAGTTGCCATGAAGATCATACCAAGTGCAAAACCACCTAATACGAAGTGCCAATGCCAAGGCATAGAGAACATTGGGTTAGAATCAGAACCGATAAGGTTAAAGAGGGTTGCAGTACCGATCATACCGATCATCACACCCGCCATAATGCGCCAAGAGGCGATGCGGGTAAACACGATCACTGCACCACCAATTAACAATGCGAGCGTTGAAACCTCACCCATTGAACCGGGAATATTACCAATGAACGCATCCATCCAAGTAATTGGTTCGCCGGTTACCGTATGTTGCAATGCGGCTTGACCACCTTGTGACCATTGTGAAAGTGCGGTTGCGCCTGAGAAACCATCTGCAGCAGTCCATACTAAGTCACCGGAAATTTGTGCCGGATAAGCGAAGAATAAGAATGCACGACCAGCAAGCGCAGGGTTCATAAAGTTACGACCGACACCACCGAAGATTTCTTTTGCTACTACGATACCAAAGGTAATACCGAGTGCCGCTTGCCATAATGGCAATGTTGGCGGAACGATTAAGGCAAACAGAATCGTAGAAACGAACATCCCTTCATTCACTTCGTGACCACGCACAACCGAGAATAACAATTCCCACATCGTACATACGGTAAACACCACTAAGTAAATTGGTAAGAAGAAAATCGCCCCTAACGCCATTTTAGAGCCCCAAGTTGCATTATTGGTTAAATCTAAACCTAATGAACTTGCAAGGGCATAGTGCCAATCACTCGCAATTAATTGTTCTAAATTGCCTAATTGATTTAAGGCAGGGATTGCTTGGTTACCCACATTGTACATACCGTAGAAAATCGCCGGAAACAATGCGAGGAAAACCGTAATCATCATACGTTTTGAGTCTAACGCATCACGAACGTGTGTGTTTTTGTGCGTTACCGTACCCGGTGTATAAAGCAAGGTATAAATCGATTCAAAGATCGGATAAAGCTTGCTGTATTTACCGCCTGGTAAAAACGCGGGTTCCATTTTTTCAAAAAGATTTTTCAAACCCATTTTTAACCTTCCTTCTCAATCTTATCTAGTACTTGACGCAAGATTGAACCGTATTCATATTTGCCCGGGCAAACGAAAGAACATAACGCCAAGTCTTCTTCGTCTAATTCAAGACAACCTAACGCTTGTGCGCCATCAGTATCGCCCACGATTAAATCACGTAATAATAATGTCGGTAAAATATCCAACGGCATCACACGCTCATAGCTACCGATTGGTACCATTGCACGTTCACCACCATTTTCTGCGGTAGTGAAGTTAAATAATTTCTTGCCAAAGTGACCAAGCACTGTACGGGTAATCGAATATTTATTCGGTTGTGGTGTAATCCAACCGAAGAACTCTTTCTCATTACCTTCTGCAATGACAGACACTTGTAATGCATAACGACCTAAATAATCATGCACACCTTTTGCCGTTTGACCGCAAAGCACTGAACCGGAAATCACGCGATTATTACCGTCTTTTAATTCACCTGCGGTTAATTGAGAGAGGTTCGCACCGATGACTGTACGCACTAAACGTGGCGATTTGACTTGTGGTCCTGCAAGAGAAATCACACGTTCTACATTGAGCTCACCAGTGGTAAATAATTTACCGATAGCAATCACATCTTGATAGTTGATATACCAAACGGTTTTATTGATTCCCACAGGATCAATAAAGTGAATATGAGTACCACTTAACCCCGCCGGGTGAGGGCCTGCAAATTCATTAATCACCACATTACTCGCATGTGATGCCGGAATTTTATTATCAGGCGCTTTACATAAGTGAATGTTGCCGTCATGTAAACGACTTAACACGGTTAAGCCATTGACGAAATCATTTTCGGACGCAGAAATAATAACCGCAGGATCTGCCGCGAGGGGATTGGTGTCCATCGCATTAACGAAAATGGATGAAGGCACGCTATCAATCGCCGGAACTTTGCTGAATGGACGGGTACGGAACGCTGTCCATAAACCGGATTCCTGTAAATTTTTACGCACTTGCTCTGCACTTAACGTGTTCAGTTCAGCTGTCTCGTATTTATCGAAAGAAAGCGCTTCATTGCCTTCCACTTTAATTACCACAGACTGTAATACACGTTTCTCGCCACGATGAATCGCGGTGATCGTGCCACTCGCCGGTGCGGTGAAAATCACACCAGGATTCTTTTTGTCTTCAAAAAGCACCTGACCTTTTTTCACTACATCACCTTCGCGAACCTTCATCGAAGGGCGCATTCCCACATACTCTTCACCCAGCAAAGCAACTTCAGTAACGGTATTCCCGTTATGGATTACCTGCTCCGGTTTTCCTGCAATAGGAAGATCCAAGCCTTTTTTAATCGTAATCATATTGTTTGCACTACTTTTGTTAGATTAAAAATACAGCAATAACCCTGAGGTTATTACCTCGTCTTGAGTGATGGTTGTTGAAATGATTAAAGAAGAAACAACAAGATACCTCTACACCAAATAATCACTCTTCAACCGGTAAAAATAAAACTCAAATTCTGCTATTCATTTGTCAAAGGTACGCAACACCCATGACAAAACGTTAAAATATTGCTAAAAATAAATGCCTTATTTTAACCAAATAATAACGTTCATGCCACTTTGAAACGTGGCTCTTTCTCGATTTTCCAAGAAAAACTGCACATAACTTGCAAAAAATCAATTTTTTATTTTATTGCGTAATAACAAAGAGGTAAGGAACTATAGCCCGACACCGGCACAACGAGGAGATTTCGGGAACTGCTGCCCTAATTCATCCCACTCTTGCTGAGTATAAAGATGCAATGCCAAGGCATGGATGCCATTTTGTAAATCTTGTGAGAGGAATTGATAGATTTTACGATGGCGTGCGACTTTACTCTGCCCTTCAAAGGCGTCACTAACTAATACGATTTTAAAATGCGAATCTGCACCACGCCCGGAGCTGTGCATATGACTTTCGTTTTCAACCGTAATAAAGTGCGGTTGAAATTCCTGACATAATCGTTGTTCTAATGCTTGTTGTTTTGACATACTTCTTCCTTAAAGGATTTATTAAATGAGGAGACTATACAATTACTTGTAACTTTGTAAGAATAGCGCAAATTAATCAAACTGATGAGGATATTATGAAATTTAATCTGAAAACCGTTATTCTCGGCTCTGTTCTGCTTTCCAGTGCGGTATTAACCGGTTGCCAAAGCGAACCCAGCACCTTGAGCTTTACACCGCCATCACCACAAGCCACCATGAATGTGAATCAATCTACGGTTGTTTACGTTACCACTCGCGATATGCGCCAAGCGCCTGAAATTTCCAGTTATGTTGCCGATGGTAAACTCGTCAAGTTATCCGCAACGCCAAGTGTTACCGAATTATTCCAACAAGTGGCACAACAAGATCTGGTTAGCAAAGGTTTTCGTATCGGCATGGCGAATAATTCTAATGCTGCTGTCACTGTAGATGTGCAAGAGTTCTTTGCGAAAGTCAACCAAGGCAATCTACGTTACGATATTGATAGCAAAATTCAACTCGCTATCCATGTTCAAGGCATGAAGGGTCAATTCAGCAAAAATATTAATGCGACTCGCAACTACTCCGGTGCTTTCTCGGCAAGAAATGCAGAAATCCAGAAAGTACTCGGCGAAACGCTTAACGAAGTGGTTCAATCTATTTACAAAGATCAAGAAATCACTCAAGCGATTACCCAATACGCAAACTAAAAACGCCGCAAAAAATGACCGCACTTTCTTGCTTATGCCTGAAAAGTGCGGTGAAAATCCCAAGTGTTTTTTAGGGCACAATCCCAAGGATAAAATTAACGCATAAATTTGATTTCAATTTATGCGTTAATTTTTGTTTTGCGAAATACAAAATCAGAATCGTAGCGTGCAACTTGTTGCACGAAATCATGAATGCCCGAAAGCGTTAAA
>NZ_CALIWN010000037.1:0-59376 GCF_938046485.1 uncultured Aggregatibacter sp.
TTCGATTTAAGGGGCTTTTTCTTTCGATTTAAGGGGCTTTTTCTTTCGATTTAAGGGGCTTTTTCTTTCGATTTAAGCAATCATTTCTTATTAGGAAGTTAAGTCTTTGAATTAAAAGTGTTTTATTCATAATATCCCTCTCGTTCGAACAGCTCAACGGAATAGAACGCTATTCCACATAGTTAAACTAACGAGAGGTATTTTTTATGAGCCAATCTCAAACCCAATCTAAAAAACTCATCACCGGTGCCGATGTTTGCCGACGCGTAAGCTTTGGCCGCACCAAACTCAATGAGCTTGTAAGAGCTAAACAATTCCCACAGCCGATCCGCTTTTCACAAAACTTTGTCCGTTGGGACTTAGAAGAAGTGAATCAATGGATTGAAGAACAAAAAGCCGCACGCGCTTAAGGTGGTGGAAGATGAACGAAGCAAGAAAACCAACACAATTCTTAAAAGTGTTACACCGCTTAATTCTCTCCAGTATTAGCGGCATTGATGGTTACTCAATGGGCATGACGTCAGCGCGTAACTATATCAGTGAACTTGAACGCAATCATTTAACCGGCAAAGTGAAACGTACAACGGAAAAGACTGCAGATGGAATGGGGCAATATTACCGCTATGAAATCACAGATGCCGAACAGTTAAAACAGGTGATTGCCATTTACAAGGCTAAGGGAGGTGAGCTTACTACGCATGAAGAACAGCAAGCCTACTTTCGATTCCGTTAAAAGAAAAACGCCGCAAGGCTCAACCCAATCGGCGCATTTCCTACCTTAAGACTCACTCAGAAGGTAGATAACCTAAATTACATGAGAGCGGAAACAGCGGAACACACTTTGAACGCTAATGAATGATTTTAGCGACCATGAGCCAAACACAAAGCACACGCCACGTTTCCCGATCTAAATCCATAAAAGGAATGAATATGAATTTAAATCACGTTAATTATAAAAAATATGAAAATAATTACAATACATTTCACTTTACAAAGTGCGGTCAAATTTGCGACTATGTTCACGCCTTAGCAAAATCTAAGGTCAGCCGTGAGAAGCTGAATTATTTACTGGCGAACGATAGCACGCCTTTTAACCGTGCTTTTTTTGTTCGTAACATTCGCACACCTCAAGAATTTGCGGATTTTGTTTTATTTAATCTAAAAATTCATTCAATGGTAGAGCGTGATAGGCAGTCTTTGACTGGCTGTCTTCCAATGTTGGCAGTTTCTCACCCTGTTACGTTCTACCGCCCGACCGTGAGAAGTCTAGCGGTAGTTTCTAAAAATCTTTTACTGGAAACTACGCAAATGTATCAATTCATTTTTGCGGCTATTCGCCGTACCGATCTAACCAATCACATTAAAAAAATCCGTATCACCGCCGACATAGAACAAGCTGCACGCGCTCAATTCGCCCATGATTTTGTTCTTGTGCTTACCGGCAAAATCAATCTTCAAAACACCGTGAAAAACAACCGCACTTTTATCAAGGAGTGAGCTATGAGCAATCTTAATAAAGAAAAAATCACTCTTGAAAAATGGCAATTAGAAGGGCTTTTAGAGAAAGTCCATCAGCTTTCATCATTGCTATTGGCTTTATCTGAAACCGATTATTCAAAATTAAATGAATGTGAAATTCAGGCGGCAATAGTCGCTGCGTTTAGAGTAAGTGAAAGCAATTATTCGGCTTTGAATAAATTATTGGAGGGCGAAGATGACTAATTCACCTTACAAATTAGTGATATTGGACAAACAGGGCAAAATTGATTTTGTGGGGCATTATCCTACATACGAACAAGCCTATAAAGCTGCTGAATTTTTAAAAGATAAAGATGTTCATTCTGAAATCAGAATTAGCAACCCCGACGGATTAGGCGAGGATGATGAAAATGATTAAACCGATGGCACAACAACAAACACAAGGCACGGTTAAGCCTAAGATTCATGGGAAACTCTCATTCAATCCTTTACACGCAGAATATGCGCAAATCAGCCGCCAATTTAAGTTAATCCATGACAGCAATCAACGTTGCTTAGAGGTTTACCCTGATGAATTTCATCACAAACTAAAAATGCGCGGCGAATGTGCGGATTTAGTAGAACGGTTGAAAGGTGGTGGAAAGTTATTTAACGAATTGGCGAAAGCTGCCGATTTAACAAAAGAACAGACCGTACTTTTGAAATCGTTCAATCAGGCAAACGGCTATTTAATTTCTAAATTTGCCGAAGTAGTAACACAAATTGAACGATTACAGGTGGTGGCAAATGCGTAAGTTAAAAACCAAAGTAAGCAAGAAGCGCCCTAGCCTATTTGAGGAAGAACGCTTGCCGGATTGGGAACAGTTGGTAAAAGCCATTAAACAGACTGAATTTTATCTTAGCTTTGCTAAAGACTACATTCACAACGGACATTTAAAAGGCGCAACAGACGCGCTGAAATCAATTAAACGAGCAACTACAGCAGGATTGAAAATCACGGGGGTGAAATAATGGATCTCAATCAAAAAATGGATTATTCCAAACTAAATGCCATTGAATTGAATGCGATTTCAATCAGTCATCAGAACATGGGAAAACCTAAAGATGAAGCCTTTAATTCGTCTTTCCCTTATACCACCGAATCAATTTTGGCATTAGCCGAACAGTTTATTGATTATCCCTCTGAATATCTCGGTGGGCTAAAAATTCTTCGTGATGAATTAATCACGATCAATAAGCATTTACTACAGATGGCACCAAAACCGCCTTCTTTAGCGCCGGAGGAAACCGCAGCAATGCTATCCAATGATGAACTTATAGATGGCTTATTGAAGCATAGCTTAGTGATTTCCTTGGTAAGCACATTTTCATATTTTCAGGAAATCGTTGCCATGCGTATCAATATGATTGAGAACGGCGCAGTTGAGGGGGTAAATCATGGCACGCTTAATTAATGCACCACATTTAGCGGATCAGCCGAAAGAACCTTATTCAGCGTTAATCATTCTTGCCGGGCGTAAGGCTTGGCAAGCATGGAACAAAGGGAAAGGCGAAGAATGGTTGTTATTGTGTTCATTGGTGGAAGGTATCGATGCCAAACAAAAGCCGGTTATTCTTGCCGAACAGCAGCTTGAAGATATTTCAGGAATTAGAATAGCCGATTCAGAGCAACGCACAATCATGCTTTTCCAATGTGGTGAATTAGAACCGACCGAAATCACCGGTATTTGTCACAATCTAGCAAAGCATACTAAAGCTGATCATGTCGTTTTATA
The DNA here is from genome assembly GCF_938046485.1 of uncultured Aggregatibacter sp. Lineage (NCBI taxonomy): Bacteria > Pseudomonadati > Pseudomonadota > Gammaproteobacteria > Pasteurellales > Pasteurellaceae > Aggregatibacter > uncultured Aggregatibacter sp. Next base: position 3,255 of record NZ_CALIWN010000037.1, read on the forward strand.
TGATGGCGCCGCGCAGATGAAGGAAAATCTAAGTGGTTACATTCAACGCCTACGCACGGATAAAAGTGCGGTAGAAATTGCGGATAAAATTGCTCCGCCGCCGAAATTGAAAGAAAAGGACGGAACTAACGTGAAAGCCCGGGCATTCGTAAAATGGTTGGATCTAGATATTGCTCAACACAGTTTAGATAAGGAGCTTTATCATTACACCGGCGCAAATTGGGAGATTCTACCGAGATCGGAATTGGAGGTTAAAGCCGTTCAATTTTACGATGAACAGGAATTTACTTATAGCGCCCGTTCTATTGATTCAATGATTGATACAGCGAAGATTCAAGCAGCCAAAATGGGTGAGCAATCCAAGGAACTATTAGCCTTTACAAATGGTGTATTAAATCGTTCTACCTTGGAATTTAGTCCACATTGTCGGGAAAACTGGCTCACTTCCTTTATTCCGCACGATTACACAAATCAAACGGAAAATACACCGCACTTTGATAGTTGGTTGAATTTTGTTGCTGATGGTAAGGAAGATAAAAAGCAAGCAATCTTGGGCGCACTTTACGCGATTTTAACGAATCGTCATAACTGGCAATTATTCTTTGAAGTAACCGGCGATGGTGGCAGCGGAAAATCGGTATTTGCGCAAATTGCCACAATGTTAGCCGGCGAACAAAACACCGAAAGCGGGCGATTAGTCGATTTAGACGAACCACGCGGCCGTGAAAACTTTGTGAATAAAACGCTCATTCTATGTCCGGAACAATCCCGCTATGGTGGCGATGGTGGCGGACTAAAAAGCATTAGTGCGGGGGATTTAGTCAATATCGATCCGAAGCATAAAAGCAAGTTTAAAGCAGTCATTCCCGCGATTGTGCTAATCGTAAACAATGAGCCGACACGCTTCACAGAAAGAAACGGAGGTATTGAACGCCGCAGAGTGATTTTTCACTTTGATAAGGTGGTGCCAGAAAATAAACGCGATCCGTACTTAATGGATAAGATAGAAGCCGAAGCCGGCGGGATTATCTATAAGCTGATTCAGGCTTTTAAAAATCCGTTGGACGCAAAGAAAGCGTTAATCCAACAACAGGAAAGCGCCGAAGCGTTAGAAATAAAAATTGAATCGGATCATATCACCGCATTTTGTTGTTATTTCTCAACCACGGAGAAAATAGACGGTTTATTTATTGGCAATGCGAACATGATTAATAGTTTCAGAACGCACCTTTATCCGGCATATTTGGAATTTATCAAAGCGAACAATCATGCTGCACCCTTAACACTAAATAACTTTTCCAATGCGTTAAGGCAGGGATTCGCACAGCATAGGAACAAGTATCCATATCAAAGCAAGAAGACTAATAAAGGGACAAAAACCAATGTAGTTTTTAAAAATGTTGATGAATTCCTAAATGAATATATAAAAATCAAATAGATAACCAAAGGCGCGCACGAAAAGCGCGCTTTTTTTGCCTAAAAAAGTGAACACCAAACGTGAACACTTGTGAATACCAGTAATCACCATCTAATTTATTGATATAATTAACAAAAATGGTAAAGGTGAACAGGTGAACACCTTTTTATAATATTTTATACACACATCGCTTTTAACGTTCGCATTGTTCCACATAATCGCCCCAAAGTTGCATCACCGGCTTGCGTTGTTCAAGGAAATCAGCCCTATCGTAAATCTTTCCTGTTTGCGTACCCGTCTTGTGAGAAATACACATTTCAGCCACTTCATAATCAATACGCTGATCGGCTAAATAAGTGCGTCCGATTGTTCTTAATCCATGAGCAGTTTGTTTATTCTTGTAGCCCAAATCGACTAACATTTTATTGATTGTTTGACTGCTCATTGGTTGGTTAGACTTAATCCAACTTTGAAAAACATATTCGCTTTTCACGGATATACTTTTCATTTTGTTTAGAATTGCCATAGCTTGGGAAGAAAGGGGAATTACAAAAGGATTCCTTTTCTTCATTCTGTTAGCCGGGATAGTCCATAAAGATTTTTTAAAATCAATTTCAGACCATGTGGCGTTACTTGCCTCAGCAGGACGTACCATGGTTAATAACTGAAATTTGAATAATAACTTTGTTTGAATGGCCGCACTGGAATACATCACGGCTTTTATTAATTCCGGTAGTTCTTTTGGTGTTATTGCCGGGTTGTTGGTGGATTTTCCAAAGTTAAATACTTCATTGATTCGTAAGCAAGGATTAAAGGCAATTAGACCGTAGTTTACAGCGAAGTTAAGTACTTCATTCAATAGCCGAATAGTGCGCTTTAATGTATCGCCCTTGCCTTGGTTATAGAGTGATTCTAATGCTTCAATAACAACCTTTGGCAGAATTTCATTTATCGGCATATCACCAATAAAAGGAAACAAATAGATTTCCATGCGGCGCCAATCTTTTTTTAATGTCTCAGCTTCTACTTTTTGAACCTTCTTGGTCTTCCAACGATTAGCGACAGATAGCAAGCTATTTTCTATATGCTCAATAGCGGCTTTCTGTTCTTGTTCTTTATGTTCTTGTGGGTCTATGCCTTGAGCCAACAAAGAGCGATATTCTTCACGAATAGAACGGGCTTGAGCTAAAGATAAAGCGGGATAAGTTCCTAAAGAAACTTTAGTACGTTTTTTAGTAAGTGGGCGGATATAGTTAAAACGCCATGATTTAACGCCGGTAGGCAAGACTAATAGAAATAATCCGTAACCATCAGTAAGGGTGTATTCTTTGGCTTTTGGCTTAGATCTTTCTACTTCGGTATTGGTTAGAGGCTTAGTAATTTTAGGCATATTTGGTAACCATTTAGCAATTTTATGTAACCACGGAAAAGGGATATTAGCACATGGTTACAATCGTGGTTACAAAAAAGAGCGGTTAAGGGCGATTATCTACGAGGGGATACAATAGGGTAAAATGCTATAAAGTCTTATAAATAATGGATTTGATTGATGTTTTTGATGAGTTGCGAGGGGGTGTGATAAGTTTTTTGGTGCCCCCAACAGGACTTGAACCTGTGACCAATCGATTATGAGTCGACTGCTCTGACCGACTGAGCTATGGGGGCGGAAAAAGCGTTGCGGATTATAGAGAATTTTGTCGTTAAAGTCTAGGATGACAAGATTTTTAGCCGAAAAAAGTGCGGTGCGTTTTACAAAACTTTTGAAAAACGCACCGCACTTTTTAGATTTTAAACGAATTAATGTGTGCTTGTGCTGGTTGTTGTTCTGTTAGCACGTTTACGATCCATTTCCGTTAATAATTTTTTACGGATGCGGATAGATTGCGGGGTAATTTCCACCAATTCGTCATCATCAATAAATTCAATGGCTTGTTCAAGGCTCAATTTAATTGGTGTGGTTAACGCAATGGCGTCATCCTTACCGGAAGCGCGCATATTGGTGAGTTTTTTCCCTTGTAAGCAGTTCACAGTTAAGTCGTTAGAACGGCTGTGAATACCGATGATTTGACCTTCGTACACTTCGGCGCCGTGATCGATCATCAGTTTGCCGCGCTCTTGCAAGCCCCATAACGCGTAAGCCAAGGCTTTACCTGTCGCATTGGAAATCAATACACCATTTTTACGCTGACCGATTTCGCCCGGTTTCACATCATCGTAATGACTGAAACTAGAGTAGAGCAATCCGGTACCGGAAGTCATGGTCATGAATTCATTACGGAAACCGATTAAGCCACGGCTTGGGATCACATATTCTAAACGTGTACGTCCTTTACCATCCGGCACCATGTCTTTTACTTCACCTTTGCGGATACCAAGAGCTTCCATTACCGCGCCTTGGTGTTGCTCTTCAATGTCGATGGTGACTTGTTCAAACGGTTCTTGTTTGTGTCCATCCACTTCTTTAAAGATGACTTTTGGGCGGGAGACGGCTAATTCGTAGCCTTCGCGGCGCATATTTTCGATTAACACGGATAAATGCAATTCACCACGACCGGAAACACGGAATTCATCCGGGTTTGGGGTTTCTTCTACGCGCAATGCTACGTTATGCACAAGCTCTTTGTTTAAGCGCTCTAAAATCTGACGAGATGTCACGTATTTCCCTTCTTTACCGCAGAACGGTGAGGTGTTAACACAGAAGAACATCGTCACGGTCGGTTCATCAACGCTTAATGCCGGTAAGGCTTCTACGTTGTTGATGTCGCAAATGGTATCAGAAATGTTGAGTTCACCAAGACCGGTAATCGCCACGATGTCGCCTGCGCTGGCAATATCTTCTTCGTAGCGTTGTAATCCAAGGTGTCCCAATACCTGACCGATTTTACCGGTGCGGGTTTTTCCGAAACTGTCGATGATTGTTACGCTTTGGTTGGGCTTCACCGTCCCACGTTTAATACGACCAATACCGATAACGCCCACATAATTATTGTAATCAAGTTGAGAGATTTGCATTTGGAATGGTGCGTCAAGTTCCACTTTGGGTGGTTCAACGTATTTGACGATAGCTTCAAATAAAGGGGTCATATCGGCAGCTAACTCGTCGTGCTCCAAACCGGCAACGCCATTTAAGGCGGAGGCGTAAATAATCGGGAAGTCTAACTGTTCGTCAGTGGCGCCAAGATTGTCGAATAAATCGAACACTTGATCGACCACCCAGTCAGGGCGTGCACCGGGGCGATCAACTTTGTTAATGACCACGATCGGTTTTAAGCCATGAGCAAACGCTTTTTGTGTTACGAAACGGGTTTGTGGCATCGGGCCGTCAAAGGCATCCACTACCAATAATACGGAATCCACCATGGAGAGTACGCGTTCTACTTCACCACCGAAGTCCGCGTGTCCCGGAGTATCCACAATATTAATGCGGTAGCCGTTCCAATTAATGGCGGTATTTTTCGCTAAAATGGTAATGCCGCGCTCTTTTTCTAAATCATTGGAATCCATCACGCGCTCATCCGCATCACCGCTACGGGAGGCTTCCAATGTGCCGGATTGTTGTAATAATTTATCCACTAAAGTTGTTTTGCCGTGGTCAACGTGGGCAATGATTGCGATATTACGCAATTTGTTAATGTCTATTTGATCTGTCATTGAGAATTCTTAAGCCTAAGCTAATAATAAAAAATAGGTAATTTTCTGACCGCACTTTTAGTGCCAAAAATGCGAAAGGCGCAGATTATACAACTTTTTATGAGGGGCTGCTATGCGTAAATGGGAGAAAATTTACACAATAAACGACCTGACTTTATGAAAAATAAAAAAGGGGTTTAATGAAGAAAATTCAGCTGAATGTATGAAATACTTTTATGAAATTGAGGCGGAATATGCTATTTTTATGAGCATTCTTTTTCCCCATTTTATCTTAATTAACCCACGTCTTAGAGGATTTACGAGTATGTCTAACGCGATTGACAATGTGTTTAAACTCATTGAAGAAAATGACATCAAATTTGTGTTACTTCGTTTTACCGATATTCAAGGCAAAGAACATGGTGTTTCTTTACCTGTGAGTTTGGTTGACGAGGATTTATTTGAAGACGGCAAAATGTTTGACGGCTCTTCTGTGGAAGGTTGGAAGGCTATCAATAAAGCAGATATGCTTTTAATGCCGATTGCCGAAACCGCCGTTGTCGATCCGTTTGCACAGATTCCAACTTTATCCCTCCGTTGTAGCATTTTTGAACCGACCACCATGCAAAGCTATGATCGTGATCCGCGTTCAATCGCACTTCGCGCAGAAAATTATATGCGTTCCACCGGTGTGGCGGATCAAGTGTTCTTCGGACCAGAACCGGAATTTTTCCTCTTTGATGATGTCCGTTTCGATGTGTCGATGAACGGCAATACTTATCAAGTGGATGATGTTGAAGCCGCGTGGAACACCAACAAGCGTTATGAAAACGGCAACAATGCCTATCGTCCGCTGAAAAAAGGCGGCTATTGTGCAGTGGCACCGATTGATACGGCACATGATATTCGTTCCGAGATGTGTTTGTTAATGGAAGAAATGGGCTTGGTGATTGAAGCGCACCACCACGAAGTAGCCACAGCCGGACAAAATGAAATCGCGACGAAGTTCAACACCTTAACGTTGAAAGCGGATGAAACCCAAATTTATAAATACATCGTGCGTAATGTGGCAAAGGAATATGGTAAAACCGCCTGTTTCATGCCAAAACCGATTACCGGTGATAACGGTTCGGGGATGCACTGTAATATGTCCTTGAGTAAAGACGGCAAAAATATTTTCCAAGGGGATAAATATGCGGGCCTTTCAGAAACCGCACTTTATTACATCGGCGGTATCATCAAACATGCGAAAGCGTTAAATGCCTTTACCAATCCAAGTACCAACTCTTATAAACGTTTGGTACCGGGCTTTGAAGCGCCGGTATTATTGGCGTATTCCGCAAGCAACCGTTCGGCGTCCATTCGTATTCCTGCCGTGACCAGTCCGAAAGCCATTCGCGTGGAAGCGCGTTTCCCGGATCCGCTTGCCAATCCGTATTTAGCGTTTGCCGCATTATTAATGGCTGGCTTGGATGGCGTGGTAAATAAAATTCATCCGGGCGATGCGATGGACAAAAACCTTTATGATTTACCTCCGGAAGAATTGAAAGATATTCCTGCTGTCGCAAGTTCATTAGAAGAAGCATTAAACGCCTTAGAAAAAGATTTTGAGTTCTTAACACAAGGCAATGTTTTCACAAAAGATTTCATTCACGCTTTCATTGGTATAAAACGCAAGGAAGTTGAACGTTTGAACATGACACCACATCCGGTCGAGTTTGAAATGTACTACTAATTTGAAAACGCGCCTTGAATATTTTCGAGGCGTCGTTTTATTCTAACGACAATAACGATTATCATAACAACATGAAATCGCCACGAATAGGGCGATCTTTTTCACGGAAACGCAATATTAAACTCACGTTAAAGGTGTCATTATGTTAAAGAAATACCTTATTTTGACAATGTCATTCTGCTTGGTCGGTTGTGGCCTTTTTTCCTCAAAAGAGGCACCAATCCCAGCGGAATATGCCGGCGCAGGTTATTATTTGTCAGATGCAGATGCACAACGCTGGGCGTTTGACAGCAAACAGGTTGAGCAATGCATTTACCCGAACTTAACACGGATTTTACAACAACATTTTCCGAAAGAAGATGCGTATATTCATTCACAATATGTGCTTTTCTATCCGCTTGAAAAAATTATCGGCGAGAAATATGTCAAAATTATTCAAAGTGATGAAAAATCCATGAATTACGCCATTTATCAATATAAAAAATTCAAATTAGATAAAGTGGATGACTTAGATAAAGCGCAGTGTAACGTTTTACGCAGAAATGCGTTAGATGATTTGGAAGTGGTTAAAGGACAATATAAAAATGGGATGTTAGAAGAGAAAAAAGCAACCGAAGAAAATAAATCTTCCGATGGTGTTGCTACAAATCAAAATAAATTCTTTTTTGACATTATTAAATGGGGTTCAGCACTCCTGCTTTAACGAAAGCCATTCTCATCGGATAACAAACATGAGAACCTAATTCCCTCAATTTCAATAGGATACACAGGTGAACCGCAATCCCCCATTTTGGCTGACCGCCTTGATTATTCTCATCAGCTTGCCGCTGATTTTGCCTTTTCTATACGTCATTGTGAGAGCCATTGAGGTGGGTTGGGATCGCAGTATTGCGCTACTTTGGCGACCGCATATGTGGGAGCTGTTGCGCAACACCCTGCTACTGATGGTTTGTGTCACCTTTAGCGCCATTATTCTCGGCACGGTTTGCGCCTTTTTATTGGAACGCTATCGTTTTTGGGGGAAGCCATTTTTTCAAGTGGCGATGACGTTGCCTCTGTGTATTCCTGCCTTCGTCAGTTGCTTCACCTGGATTAGCCTGACTTTTCGCGTCGAAGGCTTTTGGGGCACGATCGGCATTATGACTTTAAGCTCCTTTCCGCTTGCCTATTTGCCGGTTGCTGCCACCTTAAAACGACTGGATCGCTCATTAGAAGAAGTTAGCCTTTCTCTCGGCAAGAGTCGTCGCGACACCTTTTGGCACGCCATATTTCCGCAGTTAAAACCGGCTATCGGCAGCAGCGTTTTATTAATCGCATTACATATGTTGGTAGAATTTGGCGCCGTGTCGATTTTGAATTATCAAACCTTTACCACTGCCATTTTCCAAGAATATGAAATGGCCTTTAACAACAATACGGCGGCATTGTTGTCCGCCGTATTAATGGCAATTTGCGCCTTGATTGTATTCGGCGAAATTTTCTTTCGTGGGCAACAAACCCTGTACAACAGTGGCAAAGGCGTGAGCCGCCCTTATCCGGTAAAAAATTTAACGGTTGGCAAACAAGGCTTCGTGGTCATTTTTTTCCTGACTATTTTTATTCTGAGCATCGGTGTGCCGCTCACCATGTTGATTTACTGGATGATCGTGGGGAGCTCTCTTGAAAGTGCGGTAGATTTTTCCGCCTTTTTTGAAGCCTTCAGCAACTCTTTGTTAGTTTCCTGTTTAGGGGCTGGGCTCACCGTGCTTTGCGCTTTGCCACTCGTTTGGAGCGCAGTACGCTATCGTAGCCGCCTTACCCTGTGGATTGATCGCCTGCCGTATTTATTGCACGCCGTGCCGGGCTTGGTTATCGCGCTGTCGCTGGTGTATTTCACCATTAACTATGCGTATTCTTTCTACCAAACGTTCTTTATGGTAATTGTTGCCTATTTCATGTTGTATTTGCCGATGGCGCAAACCACGTTGCGTAGCTCTTTGGAACAAATTTCCGACAATGTCGAAAAAGTGGGACAAAGCCTTGGGCGTAGTCATTTTTATATTTTCCGCACGCTCACCATTCCCGCCATGTTGCCGGGGATTGCCGCTGCGTTTGCGTTGGTGTTTCTAAACCTGATGAAAGAACTCACCGCCACCTTATTACTCACCCCGAACGACATCAAAACCTTATCTATCGCCGTTTGGGAATACACCAGTGATGCCCAATATGCTGCTGCCACGCCTTATGCCGTGATGTTAGTGCTATTTTCCGGCATTCCGGTCTTTTTACTTAAAAAATATGGTTTTAAGTAAAGGTTATGCAAGAGCTGTTGGCATTTTACCCTGCCAACGCGTCCTGTAATCGTCCTTTGTTCTGTGTTAAAACGGCTTCTGCTTGGTCTTTATCTAATCCGCTCAACAGCATCATAATCGCCAATTTTGCATTGCCATTGGTGGTGTGTAAGGTTTGTTCTGCCGTGAGTTGGTCGCACTCGGTAGCTTGCATGACAATCCGGATAGCGCGTGCTTTGAGTTTTTGATTGGTGGCTTGCACGTCCACCATGAGATTTTGATAGCACTTGCCGAGACGAATCATGGCAGCGGTGGTGAGCATGTTCAGCACCATTTTTTGTGCGGTGCCGGATTTTAAACGGCTGGAACCGGTGAGGGCTTCGGGGCCGACCGCAGTGGTGATGGCAATGTCTGCGATTTCGCTCATGATAGCGTTTGGGTTGCTGACCAAAGAAACCGTGGTGGCGCCGAGCTGTTTGGCATAGGTTAAGCCGCCGATCACATAAGGCGTGCGACCACTGGCAGCAATCCCGACTAACACATCTTTGCGACTAAAATGAATGTGACGTAAATCCTGTTCGCCTGCTTCGCAATTATCCTCCGCCCCTTCCACGGCGTTACGCAATGCGGTTTCGCCACCGGCAATTAATCCCACCACCATGCTTGATGGCACACCAAACGTTGGCGGGCATTCGGAGGCATCTAGCACGCCCAGACGACCGCTGGTGCCTGCCCCCATGTAAACCAAGCGTCCGCCAGACTGAAATGCCACCACGATGTGTTCTACTGCCTGTGCGATTTGTGGCAGAGCTTTCTCCACGGCGAAAGCCACTTGTTTGTCTTCATGATTTAACAGCGTGACAACCTCTAACGGCGACAAAGCATCAATGTGCAAGGTGTTTGGGTTGCGTTGCTCGCTTAACATCGTTTCAAGCGTTTTTAATAAATTCTGTTCGCTCATGCCTGTTTCTCCGCAGGAAAAATTGCGCCTAAACTGACCGCACTTTTGGCGCCGGTCACACTTGGTAAATTAGACGGTTGGTTGTGTAAACGACGATAGGCAAGCCAAGCAAAGGCAGCGGCTTCCACATAGTCTGCATCCAAGCCTTCATCATTGGTCGGGCGGCATTGCCATTGTGGTAATAACGCTTGTAATCGCGTCATCAACAAGCCATTTTTTGCACCACCTCCGCAGACCAATAAACGGCGTGGTAATGGCGTTTCTAGTGGATTTAACGCAAGAGCGATGCTTTGTGCGGTAAATTCTAACAAGGTGGCTTGCACGTCTTGTGGTGGAATTTCACCCAAAAGTGCGGTGGTTTTTTCTAATGTTTTTTCAAGCCAGGTAAGATTGAACAATTCGCGCCCGGTGCTTTTCGGTGGTGGCTGTTGGAAATAAGGCTCTTTTAACATTTCCGCCAATAATGCCGACCGCACGTTGCCACTACGCGCCCATTGCCCGTCAGCATCATAAGATTTTCCGAGATGGCGTTCGATCCAACCATCCATCAGCGCATTGCCGCTACCTGTGTCGTAGCCAATAATCGGTTGATGAGGAAAGAGGATGGAAATATTGCTGATGCCACCGATGTTCAGCACCACTGTCGCCCAGTTGTCATCATAAAACCACGCTTGATGAAACGCCGGCACTAACGGCGCGCCTTGTCCACCAAATGCCATATCTTTACGCCGAAAATCCCCAACAACATCAATGCCGGTGCAGGCAGCAAGCAGATTCATGTCGCCTAATTGCATGGTGAACGGAAAATTACCTTGTGGCGCATGCCAAACAGTTTGTCCGTGACAGCCGATAGCGCGAATTTGCTGCGGTTGCAGTTGATGGCTCGTGAGAAAATGGTTGACCGCCTCGGCGTAGAGTAAGGCTAAACGCTGATCTAATTCGCCCAGTTGCTGCAATGTAGAACTGCCTTGCGAAATTAATTGCAATAAATCTTGGCGTAAATCTGCCAGCATTGGGGTGAATTGTGCCACGATAAATTGCGGTTTTTCGTCAAATGCCATCAGCGCAATGTCAACGCCGTCCAAACTGGTGCCGGACATGATACCGAGATAATAGTCTTGTTGCATGGTGCTGTCCTCATCGAAGATAAAAAAATGGGGAAGATGATTTTCACTTCTTCCCCACCAGTGATCAAATGTTCCACAAAACGAACGGAACGACAGATTACAAAATCATCTTCACTAACTTATCCGCTTTAATACGGGCAAATTTTTTCAATAATTTTTGCACCGGTGCCGGATATTGCTTCATTTCCTCCAACTCGGTGTAATGTTGAAGCAACGTGGTATGTTGGCGAATATAGGCTAACTCCTGAATGACTTGAGGCAAAAGTTGTTGTTTCGGATCATGGATAAATAGGCCATTCTCCGCATCTAATCGCCACGCGCGCGGATTCAAATTATTGCCGGTCAACAAAATATAATTATCGTCAACCCAAACGCCTTTCAGATGATAGGTGTTTGTACCGTCTTTCCATGTGCGAATAATCAGTTGACCTTGTTCCATTTCACGTTGGAACTTTTTGCTAAAACGGCGAAGATTGTTTTCATACAAATACGGCAATGCCCCAGCCATTTTGAACGGTTGTTCCGGTGGAATGTAAAAATCATTTGCCACTTTATCGCCCACAATAATTTCGATTTTTTTGCCTTTACTTAGCAAATGGCGGATTTTTTGTTGCAATGTCCGCGGGAAATTAAAATACGGCGTACAAATAGTGAGCTTTTCTTCCACTAACTGGAATAAATCTTCGATCGTCCGATTTAATACATTGCCCGTCCCACCGAGACCAAATAACGGCGTTACCGTTAATTCATTGCCAAAATCAACCGCACTTGGCAGCTTATATTGCCCATTAAGTGCAAGATTTTTTCTAAAATGGCGGATATTTTGTCGAATTTCTTTGGTTTTCGGGCGATTAACGCTATCCAACGGCAACACCACATCGCTATTCAACAAAAACTCGCGAATAAAAGCCACCATGCTGTCGGCTAATTGCGGATGGGTGATTTTTTGATAGCGGTCGTAACGGTATTTTTCATTTTGTTGCAAATACACGTTATTGATACTGGCACCACTGTAAAGCACGGTATCATCAAAAACAAAGCCTTTGATGTGCAACACGCCGAACACTTCGCGCGTATTGATCGGCACACCGAAAAATAGATTCGGGTCATCGGCAAGTTGATATTTTTGACGTTGTTCACAATACCAATCGGCATTGGTCGCACTCTTTTCCGCCCCTAATAAATTGCGTTGCGCACGATGCCAATCAATTAAAATTTTCACTTCCAGTTCAGGCTTATCTTGTTTCGCACGGTAAATTTCATCGAGAATTTCTTGTCCGGCTTCGTCATTTTGCCAGTAAAGTGCGGTCACAAAAATACGCGTTTTCGCCTGTCTGATCAGTTGAATAATTTCATTTTTGAATGCCATTGGGCTGTAAATAAATTCAACTTGTTCCGCCTGTAAAGCTAAACATGGCAGGCTTTCAAGACGCTTCTGGGCCCGTTTTGTCTTATCTCTAAACATAAAATTTATTCTCTGTTGTACTCAATGAGTCGGAACCTAATTGAGGCGATAGTTTACAATATTTATCGCCCCCCTTGGTAGAAAAAAGGCTGGTTTTCGTTATAATGCTCACAAATTTATTGCCAACAGCGCAAATTTATTCCATTCATCCACCCTATCGGCAACACAACTATGAACCAAAATTCAAACAAACCGACTTTCAAATCAAACAACCGTACTTTTTCCGAACGCACTGTCGGTGACGACCGTCAAAAACGCGATAAAAATCGACCGCACTTTTCCTCAAAAAGCGATTCTCGCCAAGAATTTCGCAGAGAGCGAGATAACGACAGAAATACTAAGCCGAAATTTAAACGCGCTGAAAGCCAAGAAAAAACCTTACACATTGCCGAAAGCACGATGAAAAAAGCCGGTGGTGCGGAAGGCAACGTGAAAGTCACCGTCAAAAGCAGTCGTTTCGATGATAAGCCAAGAGAGAAGAAGACCGGCCCATTGTCACCACGCGCACCGGAAAAAATCAAAAAGAATCGCGCAGAAGAAATGAAAGTGTATGGTGAAAATTCGTGTTTAGCCTTATTCCAACAGCGCCCGGGAAGCATTGTGCGCTTGTGGGCAACCGTACAAATGGCGCATAAAATTGGGGATATTTGCAGTTATTTAGCCACTAATAAAAAGGTGTATCACATTGTGGACAACGACGAGATGATCAAAGTCAGCGGCACAGAACACCATGGTGGCATTTGTATGTTAGTGAAAAAAGCCCATCCGTTTACGTTGCAAGGCTATTTGGATGTGCCACATCAAGAAGATTGCTTGGTGTTGTTAGATAATGTGAACAACGCACAAAATATTGGCGGTATTTTGCGTACTTGTGCCTTTTTCGGGGTGAAAAATATTGTGGTAGAGAACGCTGAAAGCCTTAATTCTGCCGTGACCTTACGCATTGCAGAAGGCGGCGCGGAATATGTGCGCGTATTGGAAACCAATGACACCCGCAATGCGCTTGCCCAATTACGCCAAGCCGGTTATCAAATTCTTCACGTGAGCGGTGATGAAAATGCGACAGCATTGGATAAAGTGCGGTTAAAAAATAAAACGGTTTTTGTGCTGAGTGAAGGTTCGACAGAGGCTTTATCAGAGAAAAGCGATGAACAGGTTCGTTTGGCGTTTGCCAGCCCACTGAAAAATGGCTTAAACGTATCGGTCAATGCCGGAATTTTGCTGGCGAAATGGTATTTTAGATAAAACGAGAAAAGTTAGGGCGGGTAAAAACGCCCTCTTTTTTCACCGCACATTCAAATGCGTTACAGTTTGTCCCCATGGTGAATTAACACAAAGCGCTCCCATAGCTGTTCTTCACTTTCCACATGATCCGGGTCGGTGATAATACATTTGCTGATAGGGCAAACTTTTTGACAGGTGGGCGTGTCGTAGTGACCGACACATTCGGTGCAGAGTTCGGGATCGATGACATAGATCTCATCGCCGATTGAAATTGCTTCATTCGGGCATTCCGGCAAGCACATATCGCAGTTCGTGCATTTGTCAGTGATGAGTAGAGCCATAGCGTCCTCGGGGAAAATGAAAGGGTCGGATTATAATCAATACGTTAACAAAGTGAAAGGAATTTTATGAACGAAAAACGTATGTTGCTACTGTCTTTTTTTGTGGTGGCATTTTTAATGTTTTTACTTGCCGGTTGGTATTATTTTTCCCAACAGAAACAAGCGGCGGAGGTGGTGGTTGATCGTAATTACGATTACGTCATGAAAAACGATCCTATCGGACAAAATAAACAGGCTCAAACCGATTATTACACCCTCGTGTTGTCTTGGTCGCCGGCATTTTGTGAACGACAACGTCAACAATACGGCGATAATTTGCCGACCTCTTTGCAATATCAATGCGGCTTAACCCAACAATTCGGTTGGATTGTGCATGGATTGTGGTCACAAAACAAACAAGCCCGAAGAGTCTCCGATCACCCGCGCTTTTGTCAAGGCGATTTACCGCAATTACCGCAAGACCTTATTGAACGCTATTTGCCTGAGATGCCGAGTGCCGGCTTATTACAAGGCGAGTGGGAAAAACACGGCGCGTGTATGTTTAACAATGCGCAAGATTATTTTGAAAAGATCAAAAATTTATACCGCACTTTGAAGCTACCAAACTATGAATTAAGCCGTACCGAACTGTTTAAATGGATGCGAAAAAACAACCCGCAATTAAAAGATGTTTACCTTGGCGCTGCGCGTAATGAACTCTTTATTTGTTACGATTTAGACTGGCAAATTATAGATTGTCCAAGCAGCCGAACCGGTTATTAATCCAATAATTCGACATGGATCAATGAAATGTGTAATCCTGAATGTGAGCCCTTGAATTCAGGTTACAAGCTACTCAGTTACGGGTATAATGCCAACAGTTTTTATTTTTAATTTTAACCAGTAAAAAGAGGTAAATTATGTCAGTAATTAAAATGACCGATTTAGATTTGAATGGTAAACGCGTATTTATCCGTGCCGACCTAAACGTACCGGTAAAAGACGGTAAAGTTACATCAGATGCGCGTATCCGTGCCACCATCCCAACCTTAAAATTAGCCTTAGAAAAAGGCGCAAAAGTAATGGTCACCTCTCACTTAGGCCGTCCGACCGAAGGTGAATTCAAACCTGAAGATTCCCTCCAACCTGTTGTTGATTATTTAAACGAACATCTTGATGTCCCGGTACGCTTAGTACGCGATTACCTTAACGGTGTTGAAGTGAACGCCGGTGAAATCGTGGTATTAGAAAACGTGCGCGTCAACAAAGGCGAAAAGAAAAATGATCCGGAATTAGGTAAAAAATACGCCGCACTTTGTGATGTGTTCATCATGGATGCCTTTGGTACAGCTCACCGTGCGCAAGCATCAACTTACGGCGTTGCAGAATTTGCACCGGTTGCCTGTGCAGGTCCATTACTTGCAGCAGAATTAGATGCGTTAGGTAAGGCGTTAAAAGAACCTGCACGTCCAATGGTGGCGATCGTGGGTGGTTCTAAAGTCTCCACCAAATTAGAAGTACTAAACTCACTTTCCAAAATTGCCGACCAAATTATCGTGGGTGGCGGTATCGCCAACACCTTCATTGCTGCCGCAGGTCATAACGTGGGTAAATCCTTATACGAAGCCGATTTAATCCCGGTTGCTAAAGAATTAGCGGCAAGCACAGACATTCCAGTACCGGTTGATGTTCGCGTGGGTACCGAATTCTCCGAAACCGCACCGGCAACAGAAAAATCCGTGACCGAAGTGAAAGATGACGAATCTATTTTCGACATCGGTGATAAATCTGCAAAACAATTAGCAGAAATCATCAAAAATGCGAAAACCGTTTTATGGAACGGCCCGGTGGGTGTTTTTGAGTTCCCTAACTTCCGTAAAGGAACAGAAATCATTTCTCACGCCATTGCCAACAGCGATGCGTTCTCCATTGCGGGCGGTGGTGATACGCTTGCTGCTATCGACCTATTCGGTATCGCAGATAAAATTTCCTATATCTCTACCGGTGGCGGTGCTTTCTTAGAATTCGTTGAAGGCAAAGTATTACCGGCAGTAGAAATCCTCGAAAAACGTGCGAAAAACTAACCGCACTTTTTCTGCGTAAGATCATCATAGCGCGCGTCTGCTGACGCGTGCTATCAATCAAAAACGTAAAACAACTTCTTCAAATGGTGGGGTCAACCCACCCAACACAAAAGGAAAAAACGAAAATGGCTAAATTATTAGATATCGTCAAACCGGGCGTGCTTACCGGTGAAGATGTTCAAAAAGTATTCGCATACGCAAAAGAACACGGCTTCGCACTTCCTGCCGTAAACTGCGTCGGCTCCGACTCCGTGAACGCCGTATTAGAAACGGCTGCCCGCGTGAAAGCGCCGGTCATTATTCAATTCTCTAATGGCGGTGCGGCATTCTATGCAGGCAAAGGCATCAAACCAACCAGCGGTGCACGTCCAGACGTGTTAGGTGCCATTGCAGGTGCAAAACACGTTCATACTTTAGCCAAAGAATACGGCGTACCAGTGATTTTACACACCGACCACGCAGCGAAAAAATTACTTCCATGGATCGATGGTTTACTTGAAGCTGGTGAAAAATACTTCGCTGAAACCGGTCGTCCATTATTCTCTTCCCACATGCTTGACCTTTCCGAAGAGCCAATGGAAGAAAACATGGCAATCTGCCGTGAATACCTTGCCCGTATGGACAAAATGGGGATGACCCTTGAAATCGAAATCGGTATTACCGGTGGCGAAGAAGATGGTGTGGACAACTCCGGCGCAGATGAATCTCGTCTTTACACCCAACCATCTGATGTGCTTTATGTTTACGACCAATTAAATCCGGTCAGCCCGAACTTTACCGTTGCAGCCGCATTCGGTAACGTACACGGCGTGTACAAACCGGGTAACGTAAAATTAAAACCGTCTATCTTAGGTGCAAGCCAAGAATTCGTGGCAAAAGAACGCAACCTTCCGGCGAAACCAATCAATTTCGTGTTCCATGGTGGTTCCGGTTCTTCCCGTGAAGAAATTCGTGAAGCGATTAGCTACGGCGCAATTAAAATGAATATTGACACCGACACCCAATGGGCGTCTTGGAACGGTATTCTCAACTTCTACAAAGCAAACGAAGCGTATTTACAAGGTCAGTTAGGTAACCCAGAAGGTCCTGATGCACCAAACAAAAAATACTACGACCCACGCGTTTGGTTACGCAAAATGGAAGAGTCTATGTCTAAACGCTTAGAACAATCTTTCGAAGACTTAAACTGCGTTGACGTTTTATAATTGAAAAAAACACATTAAAATGTAACCGCACTTTTTAGTGCGGTTTTTTATTTATTTCTTTTTTAAGAGAGGCTTATGTTTGATTTAAAACATGATAAGCTCGCCCTATTTATCAACGTCTGTGTCGGTTTTTTCTTTTTATCCGCCTTAACGTTCCAAGGCGGCTACAATGTTGCACCGATGGCGCTTATGCTATTAGGGCTTGGCTATAGCGTTTATTGCTTATTCAAAAAAATGCCTTTTGCTCTCACGAAAGAGGCAAAATGGCTGATTTGGACGTTACTCTTTTATTTTTCTGTTTTTGTGCTTTCTTGGTTAATTCATGATGGAAAAATACGTGAATTAGATAATCCAAGTCGTGTATTGCTATTCATTCCGGTGCTTCTATTGCTACTGCATATCCCTCCACGCCTAAACATGGTGCTTTATGCGATTCCTTTAGGTTCAATGATTGCGGGCATCACTGCCATCTATGACAAGCTAGTATTACACAGTGAAATGGCATTTAGTTCTCGAATTATGCATATTCAAGGTGGCGACATTTCGATGTCACTGGGGATGTTTAGTTTTGCTATCGGGTTTTATTTCTTTCAAAAAACACAATTAAAACTGACCGCACTTTGCATACTAGCCGCTTTATTTGGCATCTTAGGCAGCATTCTTTCCACGGCGCGTGGCGGTTGGCCGGCATTGCCCATTCTCTTGATTGCATTACTTTGGATATATCGCCGTAATTTATCAAAAACCTTCTTTATTACGTTGATTGGCTTGTTTACTCTCGCCATTATCGGCATCACGCAAATGCCAAATAATCAGATAAGTGAGCGTTTTGCGGCAGCACAAGATGATATTCAACAATATTTAGAACAGGGCAATGGTTCTACCTCTGTCGGCGCACGTTTTGATATGTGGCAATCCGTCTTTATCATGGTAAAAGAAAAACCGATATTGGGCTGGGGAACACAAGGCGCACCCCAAAAACGCCACCAGTTAGCCGAACAAGGCATCATCAGCCAATACGCCGGGCAATTTACGCATGCGCACAATCAATATTTAGATGATCTTTCTAAGCGTGGCATCGTTGGATTAGTCGCCTTTTTAGCAATCTTTGTTATACCGCTACGCCGTTTTATGCCGGGCTTAAAAAGCGACTCCGCAGAAACAAAATTAATTGCCACATTAGGCACCCTTCATGTGCTCGCCGTGATGATTTACTGCCTAAGCCAAAGCTTCTTCACCCATAATTCAGGGAATTTATTTTACTTTTTCCTCACGATTGTATGGTATGCCTTGTTCACCACGCAGCAAGGTAATATCAAGAAGATGTCATAAGCCTAAAATTAACAATCCTCTACGATGGCGTAAGCGTCTACGCTTGTGCCCGTAACTAAAATGAAAAAAGCACAAGCGTGGACGCTTGCGCTATCGTGGGGGCTTATAACTAATTAAAAGAAAAAAGGCACACGTTAGGAAACGTGCGCCATCGTGGGGTAAGTTCCAAAAATATATAATTATTTATGATTCTTAGTTCTCTCCCAAAGTTGAATCGCATCATCCTCAATCTCTAAATAGGACTTTCTACTTAATGGGGTTCTTATACGAGCTCTATCGTTATCCCTCTCCCACTCAACTGTCAATCCACCTCTAGATTTATCTTTTCTAATTAATTTTGTTCCTAATCCTAAACTCATGGAAAATAAATCAAGAAAACGTCTTGACCCAACACCAATGAAAGGCTCAAATATAACTTTATTTTTCATTTTACTATTTTCGTCTGTTCCATCCTCTGATTCTCCAATTAAAACTATAGAATCATCATGTAATTCTAACGCTCTACTTTTAGGATAAGGCTCTACATACACAACCCTTTTTATACCACTTGCAACTATATGTTTAGCGCAATTATGGCAAGGAAATGTTGTACAATATAGCGTTGAATCTTTTGTAGGAATACCATTTCTGCCACAAGATAATATAGCTTCCATCTCCGCATGAACTACACGACCAAACTCTGTTAAATCAGATATAGAGCTTTTTTGCAAAACTTGTTCTAACCCTGCAAGTTGTTTCTCATCTAAATGAGCTTCCATTTCTCTTAAAATATTATCTATGATTATTTTTTGTATTTTTTTATTAGGGTCCTCTTTTCTTGTGTAATCTTTTCCTCTTTGTCCATCAAGTATTTCACCATTTTCTTGTGGTTCAGCCCAATAGAGTCCGCCGCCAAACTGAGGAACATCATTACACCCTAACGATAAAATATGTTTATCTCTACTTAACACTGCACCAACTTGTCTGGATAAATCAGATGAGCGTACAGAACTATTAAAAGCCATAAACATGGCAAATTCATCAAAAGTTGGATTTTTATAAGGATCTGAAAAAATAAGATCTAGAAATCTTTGTAAAGTATTTGCCAAATTTTTACCTTTATCATCATCTTGATTTACAAAGAAATCTGCAAGATGATAAGTATCTCTAGTTTTCTGACCAGATTTATTTTCCTCATTTTCATCTCTATTTATTAATTCATTCGCCTGTTCTTGAGTACATTGTTTATTAACTCTTAAATATTCTTCTCTTTGCTTTCTATTTGCATGCACACCTAGTAAATAAAATCCATTATTATAAACTTTTCTAAGTAACTCTACTTCATCAGGATGTTTTAAAGAATTAATAATATACGCAATTTTTTTATTGTTAGTTTTTTCTCTACATTTTCTTATTAATCCAACGACTCCTTTAGCTAAAATATCATTACCAAAACTTTCTCTAAGTTTATCTCCTTCTTTTATTAAAAATTCAATTCTCTCATTTTCTTTATTTACAGACGCTTTAGGTAATAATTCTGAAACTCTTATTACTTCAACATGATACTTAAAATTTCTTAATCGATTTGCAAGGGTGTCTGTTATTTGAGTTGGATTAACACCAACAGGACTAACTATACCAATAATTAACTCACTGTCACGTATATTATTATCTGGAGTAAGATATATAAAATCATCTTCTTTATTAGAAAGATCTTTAACATCATCCGAAAGTGCTGTGTCAGTAACATCATCACATAATCTTATAGATGATACAAAATTCTTATCATTTAAAGTAAAATATACTGAATCACCTACACTTAAATCTTTAAATTCTACCTTACTAAACTGAGTATATTTTGTATTAAAGCCATAATCTTCCTGATTTCCAATCGCTTTTATATATCCATACTTCTTTTTATATTCAATAAATGATATATGTGATTTTAACTCTTGACTCATAATAACCTCACTTTATTGATAATATTAAAAAATAATATTTTTAGTATCTCTTACTTTGTATCAAATTTCCATAATCAATTTCACATTATTTGAAATTCACCCTCGCATTCCTAAACACCCGCATCCAAGCTCCATCTTCGCCCCACTCTTCCGGATGCCATGAGTTGCTTACTGTACGGAAAACACGTTCTGGGTGTGGCATCATGATGGCGACGCGGCCGTTGGTATTGGAAAGGGCGGTGATGCCGAGGGCAGAGCCGTTCGGGTTCGCCGGATACAGTTCTGTTGGGTTGAGGTTGTTGTCGATGTATTGCGCCACAATCAAGTTTTGTGATTGAAGTGCGGTCAGATCTGCAGGCGTTTTGAATTCCACTCTGCCCTCACCGTGGGAAACGGCAATTGGCATGTGGGAGCCTGCCATGCCTTGGAACCACAGGGAGTTGCTTTCATTAATACGAACCAAAGCGGCGCGGGCTTCGAAACGTTCAGATTTATTGCGCACGAAACGTGGCCAGTTTTCCGTGCCCGGAATGATTTCCGCCAAGGTTGAAAGCATTTGGCAACCGTTACAAATGCCAAGTGCAAGCGTGTCTTCACGTTCAAAGAATTGGCTGAATTGATCCCGTAAGTGCGGGTTAAATAAAATGGATTTCGCCCAACCGCCACCGGCGCCGAGCACGTCGCCGTAAGAGAAGCCACCGCACGCTACTAGCGCATTGAAGTGTTGCAAGTCATAACGGCGATTATGCAAGTCGCTCATGTGTACGTCGATAGCCTCAAAGCCGGCGCGGTCAAATGCTGCCGCCATTTCCACATGGCTGTTGACGCCTTGTTCACGCAATACCGCCACTTTCGGGCGTTTTCCGGTGGCAATATAAGGCGCAGCAATGTCTTCGCTCGGGTCGTAGGTTAAATGGGCGGAGAAACCTTTGTCCTGCGGATTTTTCTTCGCTGCGAACTCTTGGTCGGCACATTCCGGGTTGTCGCGTAAGCGTTGCATTTGATGGGTCAATTCCGCCCAAATGCCGCGCAAGTCGGAGCGTTTTTCATTGAGTAACACTTTGTTGCCGCGGGTGATTTCGATTTCGTCGTCTTCGGTAACAGCGCCTAATTCTTTCACTAAGTGCAACACATTGTGTTTAGCGAAGACATCGCGCACGAGACTCAAATCGCTGTCGCGCACTTGGATCACCGCGCCCAATTCTTCGTTAAATAACACCGCTAAATCGTTGTCGCCTAAGGCGCTGATATCCACAGCCACGCCACAATGTCCGGCAAATGCCATCTCCGCCAAGGTGACGATTAGCCCGCCATCGGAGCGGTCGTGGTATGCCAATAATTTTTCTTGCGCCACCAAGTCCTGCATGGCGTTAAAGAAATTTTTCAATGTGTCGGCGTTGACCACATCCGCAGGTTTGTCGCCAAGTTGGGCATAAACCTGTGCTAACGCCGTAGCGCCCAAGCGGTTGTTGCCTTCGCCCAAATCCACCAACAACAAGCGCGATTGTCCTTTATCGGTGCGTAATTGTGGAGTGACGGTTTTCCGCACGTCTTCCACGCGGGCAAAAGCGCTGATGATTAAGGAAAGCGGTGAAGTCACGCTTTTTTGTTCGCCGTTTTCCTGCCAAGTGGTTTTCATGGACATGGAGTCTTTACCCACCGGAATGGTTAAACCTAATTGCGGGCAAAGCTCCTCGCCCACGGCTTTCACCGCCGCGTATAAGCCGGCATCTTCGCCTTTGTGACCCGCGGCGGACATCCAGTTGGCGGATAATTTAATGCGTTTAATGTCGCCGATATTTGTGGCGGCAATGTTGGTTAAGGATTCTGCCACGGCTAAACGGGCAGACGCCGCAAAATCTAACAATGCTACCGGCGTGCGTTCGCCCATGGACATGGCTTCGCCGTAATAGCTATCTAATGTCGCCGTGGTGACCGCGCAGTCTGCCACCGGTACTTGCCACGGGCCGACCATTTGGTCACGCGCCACCATGCCGGTCACCGTGCGGTCACCGATGGTGATTAAGAAGGTTTTTTCCGCCACTGCAGGTAAACGAAGTACGCGATGTAACGCCTCTTTTAATTGAATTTGGCTTTGTTCAAGTGGTTCGCCATTAACGCTTGCCGTTTGCACATCGCGGGTCATTTTCGGGGTTTTGCCAAGCAACACGCCCATTGGTAAATCGATCGGATTGTTGTTGAAATGCTCGTCATGTAAGGTTAAATGTTCTTCTTCCGTGGCTTCGCCGATCACCGCATAAGGCGCGCGTTCACGGCGGCAAAGTTCCTCAAAGTGCGGTAGTTTTTCCGGATGAATGGCAAGCACATAACGCTCTTGTGATTCGTTACACCAAATTTCCAACGGACTCATTTCGCGCTCGTCGCTTAAGATTTTGCGGAGCTCAAATTTACCGCCACGACCGCCGTCATGCACCAATTCCGGCATAGCGTTGGATAAACCGCCCGCACCCACATCATGAATAAAGGCAATCGGGTTGTCATCGCCCAGTTGCCAGCAACGGTCGATCACTTCTTGGCAACGACGTTCCATTTCAGGGTTATCCCGTTGTACGGAGGCGAAATCCAAGTTTTCTTTGGATTTGCCGGATGCCATAGAAGACGCCGCACCACCGCCCAAGCCGATGTTCATGGCAGGCCCACCAAGCACAACCAGTTTTGCGCCCACCGGAATGTCGCCTTTTTGCACGTGTTCGGCACGAATGTTGCCGATACCGCCCGCCAACATAATTGGTTTATGGTAACCGCGTACTTCTTCACCGTTGAAGCTATTCACTTTTTGTTCGTAAGTACGGAAATAACCGAGCAATGCAGGACGACCGAATTCGTTATTAAACGCCGCGCCACCTAAGGGGCCTTCCAGCATAATGTCTAAAGCGGAAGCAATACGGTTCGGTTTGGAAAGCGGCGCTTCCCAAGGTTGCTCAAAGTTTGGAATGCATAAGTTGGATACAGAGAAACCCACCAAACCCGCTTTTGGTTTTGCGCCGCGACCGGTCGCGCCTTCATCACGGATTTCACCGCCGGAACCGGTTGCTGCGCCCGGGAACGGGGAAATGGCGGTTGGGTGGTTGTGGGTTTCCACTTTCATTAAAATGTGGGTGTCTTCATTGTGATAACGGTAAATACCGTCTTGATCCGGGAAGAAACGTCCCGCTTTAGAACCTTCCATCACTGCCGCATTATCTTTATACGCAGAAAGCACGAAATCAGGGGTTTTCTCAAAGGTATTTTTAATCATTTTAAACAAGGATTTATCCTGTTTTTTGCCGTCGATAATCCAATCGGCATTGAAAATTTTGTGGCGACAGTGTTCCGAGTTGGCTTGCGCGAACATATACAGTTCGATGTCGTGCGGATTGCGTCCAAGTGCGGTGAAATTTTCCATCAAATAATCGATTTCATCTTCCGCCAATGCCAAGCCAAGTTCCACGTTGGCACTTTCTAAAGCACGGCGTCCGCCATTTAAAATATCCACGGTTTTGAACGGTTTTGGTTCTTTTTGACGGAACAACACTTCTGCATAGTCTGCCTTGCGAACCACGGTTTCCATCATGCGGTCATGTAAAAGTGCGGTGAGTTTTTCCGTTGTTTTTTCGTCTAACGGTTGGCTTAATTCAAAGTAATATGCCAAACCACGTTCAATGCGTTCCACTTCGTTCAAACCACAGTTATGGGCGATGTCGGTAGCTTTGGATGACCAAGAAGAAATGGTGCCGACACGCGGAATCACAATAAAACTTTCCCCTTTCGCTTCATGTTCTGCCAAGGTTGGACCGTAATGCAACAAGGCTTTCAGTTTCGCTTCCTGTTCAGCAGAAAGGGCGGTGTTTAATGCCACAAAATGCACATACTCCGCATACACGGATTTCACCGGCAATTGTTGCTGCTGGAATTTTTGCATTAAGCCATTGATACGGAATTCGGAAAGGGCAGGTGAGCCACGGAAAGTTTGAAACATGAGGATTACCTTTAAGGTTGAATTGAAACAAAAATTGCGGGCTATTATAAAGGAAAATCAAAGAGACGAAAACGTTTGCGTCATCTCTTTTTAGACATGGGCATGGTCATTTTGACGTAAAGGCGAATTGACAGATACGGTGAAATGAAAAAATAACAGAAAAATGGCGCAAGTCAGTCAACCGACTTGCGCATCTTGACAGCCCAAAAATAAGCTTTTAAATGATCTGCCCCCAAAAATCTAGACGATTAATTCAAGGACTGACAACGATATTGTATCGGACTCAGTCCTTTTAATTTCAGTTGGATTCGACGGTGGTTATAATAGTCTAAATATTCGGGGCAGTTGCCGTAAAATCACGCTCAAGACGATTCGGGGCAATATGGCCTATTGTGCCTCGATAGGTCGTGAATTTCTTGCCTTTTCTTGACCGCACTTGAAGTCCAAGTTCCCGCATTAAACGTTGGATTTTCTTATGATTTACCGTTGGTAGACAGGCGCAAACGATCTTCTTCTGTTTTGGGTGGCGGTGGCATTTTTGCATATTTAGGTTTCATCGGCGGTCGTCCGGATGGTTTTCGAGGAATAAGTCCTTTTATGCCAGTTTTTTCAAACCGTTTCAACCACGTCCCGACTAAGGCGTTGGAAGGAATATTGTAAAAACGCGCGGCTTCTCTGATACTCATTTCTCTATTCAAGATAGGTCGGAGAATTTGTAATTTAAATTCTGTTGTGTAGTGTTTACCCATAAAAAATCTGCACCTTAATTGTTGGTTGGTAAGTCCAACTTTTGGGGTGCAGATCATTTTTCAACCGCACTTTTTATTTACTGAATAAATTTACTAACTTAGATCTTTTACTTATTTTCTAATGCTGATTTAATCAACATTTGAGTTCCAAACCATCCCCAATAAATACGGTGATTAACAATCAGCCCATTACGGATTTCCATTAGTTCAAGGATATCAACTTGTTCTCCATCTGGAGTTTGGCGAGGATATTCCCACACCAAAACATCTCCTGTAATGAAATATTTTCCTGTTCTATACCAACGAACCAGCTCATTAGGACGACGTCGAGTCCCCTCATTTAAAAAAGCCAGAATTTCTGTTTTTCCACGTAATATGCCACTATCTTTATTAATCAAAATAGGAACTAGCGGGCTTTCAAGTACGGCATCTTCAGCATACAGTTCAATTAACGCCTTTGTCTCTCTTTTTTTGGCATATTTATGCCATTTTTCATAGATCTCTTTCATGCTGTCTTCTTATTCTGGTTTGATAACGAGTAAGATTAATTAACCCACTATAAAAGTGATAGCCCTATAATGGTTATTTAACCACTTCCGCTGAATATTTTAACCGATGAATAGCGTCAATTAATTGTTCATCTGTCACTTTCGGATCTTCTAACACTGTGACTGTCCCATCTTTAATTGATGCTTTGGTGGAAATCACGCCGTCAATATTACGCAATTCTTTGTTCACCAAATAAGCACAAAGCTGGCAATTCATTTCTTTCACTTTCAAGACAATTTTCTTTTCTGCTTGTACGGGTACTTCTTCTGCATGCGCAAAAGACAGGGCAAATAAAGAAAGCAAAAGTGCGGTGCATAATTTTTTCATTTTTTCGTTCCTAATCAGTTAATTCTAATATCCAAGGCAACAGTGTTGGATAGGTTAAGAAAAACAGCATGATGATGAACACCATCCAATACAACACAATGAGCTTTTTACGAGAAATGTATTTGCTACAAATGATTTTTTTAGAAAACATCAGTAACCAAAAACCGTAAGCAAAGGCGCACAATGACACAATGAGCATCGGTATGCGCAAATAATCATACTCGCCAAAACCAATCAGCCAAGTGGATGACACGCCGAAGAGCAAATAAATCAAGGGGGCAATACAGCACAAGGTGGAAGCCACCGCAGCACTCAGCGCAGTGGCAATAGCAATCCAAAAAGATTTATTGGAGTTTTTTGGAGACGTAGTCATATTTAAATGCTTTCGGATCAAAAGAATTTAACGGATCGCCGCCCACTTCGGCATACGGATAGCCAAAGTTGTTGATTGGCGCTAATTCCGGTTGTGGATACAACTCGAAGTCACGTGCGTGGTTAAAGCCCACCCAGTTGGCTTCCCAGTTACCGAATAAATATTTCGCGACCGCTTGGGTATCTTTATCTTCAACAGATTTTTTCTCCGCTAAGCGCATTTTTGCTACATCCGCTGAATCCACCGGCACCCAACCGAAGCCGGCAAGATAAAATTCTGCACGACAGTGTTGACCACCACTCACATTTGCCACGCCATGTTCATCTGCGCTGCCGAATGCACCTTTGGAATATTTACCCATTTTTTCCGCCGCACCTAAACGAATGCCGAAAATTTCACGGGCAGGAATGCCTGCTGCGCGGGCAAGTGCCACGAAAACGGAGTTAATATCAGTACATTTCCCTTTTAAGACACCGGTGGTTAAGATTTTTTCCACATCGCCATCACCACAACCCAAAACGGAATTATCCCGTTCCATGTTGCCTACGATCCATTGGTGGATTAATTCTGCTTTTTTCAACGGATTGGTTTCAGAACCTACAATTTTATCCGCAAATTGTTTCACAATACCGTCAATTTTAATGTGTTGTGTTGGTTTCAAATATTCTTGTACATCGACAGAATACTGAATGTCTTTCGGTGGCATGTAGTGTTCCAAAGCGCCTTTTACCATCGGTTCGCGATCTTTGGTTTCAATCACCATGGTCACTTTCAAATCACGTTTTTGCGCATCTTTATCCCACGTGGCAAATAAGGTTTTCGCACCGTATTTGTTGTTTTCCGTCACATAGGCATTCAAATAATTGCCTTCAAATTGAATGGATTTGACTTGTTGATATTCACCGTTAAATGGCAATGGCACCCATAAATTTGTTTGACCTTGCGAACCTTTCGGCGCAATTAAGTCGTAAGTTTGGGTGAATTCATACAGATGAGAATCAGTATTGTAATTAGGTAAAGAGGTGTTGGCATAAGCCATTGCGCTGCAAGAAAGCACCGCAGTTGCGATAAGATGCTTCATCCAGAAGACTCCTTAAATTAGATTGGAAGTTAAACTTAACATAAATCCACCGAAGTGAATAAAAGCTATACTAATGAATTTCAGGAAGAAGCTCAATGAATTTCAGAGAGATTTTCTCAAGAGAGAAATACACGGAAATCTGACCGCACTTTTTCATAAAACAGGGTTATTTTTCCCCTGTTTCATGCCCTGCCGAATGGCTTGGTTTACGGCGTTTGCCGATATTTTTACGATCTTGATGACGTTGTTTGGCTTTTTTATCCGCTTTCTTTTGCGCCTCGCGTTTTTCTAATTTTTTCGCTTTTTGTTTTTTGCTGACGGTTTTGATTTCGCCGTCTTTCGGCGCTTTGGTGCGCGGTTCCAAACCTTCAATCACTCGGGCTTTCAGAATTTCTTGGGTATAACGCTTAATTTTGCCCAACAGACGATAATCGTGCGCTTCTACGAAAGACACGGCGGTGCCTTTTTTGCCGGCACGCGCGGTACGCCCGATGCGGTGCAAATAAGTATCGGCGCTGTACGGCAAATCAAAATTCATAATGTGGCTAACATCATCAATATCAATCCCGCGTGCGGAGACATCCGTGGAGACCAACACCGTTACTACGCCGTTTTTCAGTTTATCGATAGCGTTGTTGCGTTGGGTTTGCGCCATTTCTCCTTCCAGATACGTGCTACGAATACCGCGTTTGCGCAGATTTTCCGCCAGTTCGCGCACATCTTCCCGACGACGGACGAATACAATACCCTTACTGACTTGCTCTTGCTCAATGAAACGCGCCAATAATTTAAATTTATGCTCATTGCTGTCGGCATGATAATACCATTGCTGAATTTTCTTCCGCTCACGGCGACTCGGTTCCGCATCAATTTTTACCGGCTCGTTTAACGTGCGGTCGGCAAAATCTTCCAATAAATCGCCTTCAAGGGTCGCCGAGAACAATAACGTTTGCTTACGCCAACGGGTTTCTGCCGAGATTTTCTCTGCATCTTGTCCAAAGCCCATTTGCAACATTCTGTCCGCTTCGTCAAAAATCAGAATTTCTACCGCGCGGCAATCAAAATTTTCTTCTTTAATGTATTGCAATAAACGCCCCGGGGTCGCCACCACAATGTCCTGATTTTTATTGAAAATCTCGCCGTGATTTTGATATGCCACACCGCCGGTGATGGTTGCAATACTGAGTTTGGTGAAGCAGGCAAGTTCTTCCGCCTGTTCCGCCACCTGCATGGCAAGTTCACGGGTTGGCGTAAGAATCAACACACGCGGTGCGCCCGGTTTACGGCGCGGATAATCCAATAAATGTTGAATCGCCGGTAGCAAAAATGCGGCGGTTTTTCCGGTACCGGTCGGTGCTGATCCGAGGACATCAAACCCCTCCATCGCGGCAGGAATGGTTTCCTGTTGGATGGCGGTAGGGCGTTGGTAGCCTTTTTTCTGGAGGGCGTTGAGCAATTCAGGCGCGAGATCAAAATCTGCAAATTGAATGAAGTCTGTCATGGGTATGTGTTGTTCATTAATATTAAAATTGCGCCGAATTATACCGCACTTTACCGTTAAAGTTGGCGTTAACCAAAAACTTTTATTATCAAGATTGCCATTGGGCGTATTTACCTTAGTAGGGTTCTAAAACGAATAAAAAATAAGCAATCTATTGCAATGCTTAAAACAGATTACCTAAACGCAAACGTTTGCGCTATAATACGCCACCTCAAATTTACTTCAGAAATCAAAGGAAATTATTCATGCAATCAACTCGTCCCATTCGCCAAGCATTGCTTAGCGTGTCCGATAAATCCGGTATTGTGGAATTCGCCCAGGGCCTCGTAAAACGCGGTGTTAAACTGCTTTCTACCGGCGGTACGGCAAAACTGTTAGAACAAAACGGCTTGCCGGTAACCGAAGTGTCCGATTACACCGGTTTTCCGGAAATGATGGACGGTCGCGTGAAAACCTTACACCCGAAAGTGCACGGTGGGATTTTAGGTCGTCGTGGTACGGACGATGCGATCATGCAGCAACACGGCATTGAAGGCATTGATATGGTGGTGGTGAATTTATATCCTTTCGCCGCAACCATGGCAAAACCAAACTGCACGTTAGAAGATGCGGTGGAAAATATTGATATTGGCGGCCCAACCATGGTGCGTTCTGCTGCGAAAAACCATAAAGATGTAGCGATTGTCGTGAATAATCAGGATTTTGATGCCATTCTTGCCGAAATGGATCAACATCAAAACAGCTTAACCCTAGAAACCCGTTTTGATCTTGCGATTAAAGCATTTGAACACACTGCCCAATATGATTCCATGATCGCCAACTATTTCGGTCAGTTGGTGAAACCTTATCATGTCGCCGCTGAAGAAGATGCGGAGGCGAAGTGCGGTCAATTCCCGCGGACTTTAAATTTGAACTTCGTGCGTAAACAAACCATGCGTTACGGCGAAAATGCCCATCAAAATGCCGCGTTTTATGTGGATCTCAATGTAAAAGAAGCGAGTGTGGCAACGGCAAACCAACTGCAAGGTAAAGCCTTGTCTTATAACAATATTGCCGATACCGACGCAGCCCTTGAATGTGTGAAAGAATTTGATGAACCGGCCTGTGTGATTGTGAAACACGCCAATCCATGCGGCGTGGCTTTAGGCAAAGATATTTTAGAGGCTTACAATCGCGCCTATCAAACAGACCCAACCTCAGCCTTTGGTGGCATCATTGCCTTTAACCGTGAATTAGACGAAAAAACCGCAAATGAAATTGTAGAACGTCAATTTGTGGAAGTGATTATCGCACCGAAAGTGTCTGCGGAAGCTGTTGAAGTGGTGAAACGTAAGAAAAATGTCCGTTTGCTTGAATGTGGAGAATGGCAAGCACGTACCCAACGTTTAGATTTCAAACGTGTGAACGGTGGCTTGTTGGTGCAAGAGGCGGATTTAGGCATGGTGGGCTTGGCTGATTTAAAAGTGGTCAGTAAACGTCAACCGACCGAACAAGAGCTGAAAGATTTATTATTCTGTTGGAAAGTGGCGAAATTTGTGAAATCGAATGCCATTATTTATGCCAAAGATAACCAAACCATCGGTATTGGCGCAGGCCAGATGAGCCGCGTGTATTCAGCCAAAATCGCCGGGATTAAAGCGCAAGATGAAGGTTTGGAAGTAGCCGGTTGTGTGATGGCATCCGATGCGTTCTTCCCATTCCGTGATGGCATTGATGCCGCGGCGAAAGTGGGCATTCAATGTGTGATTCATCCGGGTGGCTCAATGCGCGATCAGGAAGTGATTGATGCGGCAGATGAGCACAATATGGTGATGGTATTGACGGGAATGCGGCATTTTAGACATTAATTGATATCATAACTTCGCTCAATGAGCGACTTACTTATTCCCCCTCTTTTGTAAAGAGGGGGCTGGGGGGAGATTTAAACGATGCTAAATGTACTATGAGGTTGAAATAACTTCTGCCAAATCTCCCCTACCCCTCTTTGCTAAAGAGGGGATTAAATTCAAAAAGACACAAGGACTACAACATGAATATCCTCATCATCGGAAACGGCGGTCGTGAACACGCTCTGGCTTGGAAAGCGGCGCAATCTCCATTAGCCGATAAAATTTTCGTTGCACCGGGCAATGCGGGGACAGCGTTAGAACAAAAGGTCGAGAACGTGAATATCGCTGCAACGGATATTCCTGCGTTGGTTAAATTTGCCCAAGATAACCACATTGGTTTAACGATCGTAGGGCCTGAAGCACCGCTTGTGATTGGCGTGGTAGATGCGTTTCGTGCAGCGGGATTGAAAATTTTCGGACCAACGCAAGCAGCGGCGCAATTAGAAGGTTCCAAAGCATTCACCAAAGATTTTTTAGCCCGTCATAAAATCCCAACAGCGGAATATCAAAACTTCACTGAAGTTGAACCGGCATTGGCTTACTTGCGTGAAAAAGGTGCACCAATTGTCGTTAAAGCGGATGGCTTGGCGGCAGGAAAAGGCGTGATTGTGGCGATGACGTTGCAAGAAGCGGAAGACGCGGTGCGCGATATGCTGTCCGGCAATGCCTTTGGTGAAGCTGGCAGTCGGGTGGTCATTGAAGAATTTTTAGATGGCGAAGAGGCAAGTTTTATTGTCATGGTGGACGGCAAAAATGTCGAACCTATGGCAACCAGTCAAGACCACAAACGTGTGGGTGAAAAAGACACCGGTTTGAACACCGGCGGCATGGGGGCTTATTCTCCTGCGCCGGTGGTGACACCGGAAATTCATGATCGCGTGATGCGTGAAGTGATCTATCCAACGGTCAACGGCATGGCGGCAGAAGGCAATGTTTATACCGGTTTCTTGTATGCCGGTTTGATGATCATGCCGAATGGCCAGCCGAAAGTGATCGAATTTAACTGTCGTTTCGGTGATCCGGAAACCCAACCGATCATGTTGCGTTTGGAATCGGATTTGGTCGAGCTTTGTCTTAAAGCCTGTGATGGTAAATTAGACGAAGTGAAATCGCAGTGGAACCCGAAGGCTTCTTTAGGTATCGTATTAGCAGCAGAAGGTTATCCGGGAGATTATCGCAAAGGTGATGAAATCAGCGGTTTGCCTCAAAGTGCGGTCGAAAATGAGAAAGTTTTCTTGGCGGGCGTAGAAGCAAAAGCGGGCAAGTTAGTCACCAACGGTGGCCGCGTGCTTTGTGTGACCGCATTAGGTGAAAGCGTATTTGAGGCACAACAGAAAGCCCTGAAACTTGCAGAACAAATCCGATGGAACGGCCGTTTTTATCGTCGTGATATAGGCTATCGCGCCGTGGCTCGTGAACAATAATTAATGTTAAGGAGATTATATGGATTATAAAAATAAGGAATTATGTCGCATTCGCACAATTAGTTTTTTTCTGACATTACATAAAGATAAAACTCAATGGGAAGCTGCTCTTCATTCAGTAAAACGTGATGTCGATTTATTATTGCCGGCTGTACAGAAAGCCGGTTATACCTTGCAATCGATTCGAGTGATTACCAATCCTTTTGGTGAATATTTAGATTTAACCAATTTGCAGACAGCAAAAGCAGATTTGCAATATTTAACGGAGTTATTGAATAAATTTAATGAAAGTGGGATTCGTATTCGATTTGCAATTGGTGCGGCCAGAAATACAGATGAAATTGCTTTATTGCCTGAGTTAATCGCGGCTTATGGAGATTTGTGTAATGCCTGTGTTAATGTGCCATTAGATGAAAATGGTGTGCTAGATAATGAACTCATTGAGCAATCTGTTTATGCAGTCCAACGAATTGCAAATATCACACCACGTGGTGAAGGTAATTTTAACTTTACTGTGAATTTTAACTGCAAGCCATTTATTCCTTATTTCCCTGCCGGTTATCATCTAAGTCATTTGCCGAACAGTTTTGTCATTGGTTTAGAAACACCGGATCTATTAGTCGAAGTATTAAAATCTGTACCAAAATCGCCTCATAATCAATTTTATGCTGATTGTTATCAGGCTATGTCGCAAGCCCTGCAATATCATGTAGATCAAGTATTAGAGATGTTAAGTGCGGTCAAATTATCGGGTGAATTTGAATTTGCAGGCATTGATAGTTCAGCGGCACCATCTAAAAATTGTTCATCCATGACAAAAATTTATGAATTAATGGGATTGCCCTATTTTGGTGCGGCTGGTTCAGTAGAGGTTTCTGCTTTACTGACAAAAGTGTTTAAATCAATCCAACGTGTGCCATTAGTTGGTTTTTCTGGATTAATGTTGGCGGTGACAGAAGATTTAGGTTTAGCCGAAGGTACACAAAAACACTATTTTGATATCCGTGCTTTACTGACGTATAGCGCCGTATGTGGTATCGGTTTAGACACGGTTCCAGTGGCGGGAAATGTTAAGGCAGAAAGCATAGCAGCTATTATGCGCGACACAGGAACGATGGCATTTCGCTTAAATAAACCACTCACTGTGCGTTTATTTCCAATTCCGAATAAGGTTGCAGGTGAAATATCAGAATTTGAGAGTGATGATTTATGTAACTGCCGCCTTTTACATATTCCTGATTAAACGAAAATTTCCCTATTTTGTTGTGATCAATGTTATCCCGACTATCAATAAAAGGAGTATCTCATGAGAAAATTAATATTGGGTAGTTTTGTCGCCTTATTACTATCGGGATGTGCAACAGCACATCAGTAAACTGAATAGGAAAAAGCGTTGGTGGGCGATTGGATTTGCTATGTTAAACCTGCTACAAAAGCCCCTTTACCCATTGAGCATTTTGATTATGTCACTTATCGAGCGGATCAAACCGTGCTGATGCGTGGTATCTCTCAGATTGATACAAAATAAGGCTGGATGCGTTATTTATTGCAAGCCAAAGCCAAATGGCAGGCAGGTGATGGTAAATTGAGTTATGATTTTACCGTTCGTCTATTTAAAACCGCCCATTCGCCACAAGTCGCGAAAATCATAGAGCAAGTTTCAGAATTTAAAGACTATGAGAAGGAATTTGTTTCACCCTGTGATCGTTGTGGTGATCATTTGGATATGAAGATTAAAATGAAAAGCCCAACAAGGATGACAAATTTTAATACTTATACGAAAGAAACCAGCCAATGCCGCAAACTTGGTGCTGGTGAGAAAACAAAAGAAGTTAAATTAATTGAAAAATTAGTGAAAGAAAAAGGTTCGATTTAGATAAATGAATGTTTTTCATTGTAATAATGAAAAATATGGTCGAAATTTTTGGTTAAGTTTTTGCCTGTAAACAGGTAAACTATACACAAATAATTCAAACAACGAGGAAAACACAATGTTTAAAAAGAGCATGAACATCGCTGATTACGATCCGGTTTTATGGCAAGCCATTCAAGATGAGAATCGTCGTCAAGAAGAACATATTGAATTAATCGCTTCTGAAAACTATGCCAGCCCGCGTGTAATGCAAGCGCAAGGTTCTCAATTCACCAATAAATATGCGGAAGGCTATCCCGGCAAACGCTATTATGGTGGTTGTGAGTACGCTGACATTGTGGAACAGTTAGCGATTGATCGTGCGAAAGAATTATTTGGCGCAGATTATGTGA
Source organism: uncultured Aggregatibacter sp. (assembly GCF_938046485.1). Taxonomy (NCBI): domain Bacteria; kingdom Pseudomonadati; phylum Pseudomonadota; class Gammaproteobacteria; order Pasteurellales; family Pasteurellaceae; genus Aggregatibacter; species uncultured Aggregatibacter sp. Next base: position 38,102 of record NZ_CALIWN010000037.1, read on the forward strand.
ACGTGCAGCCGCACTCCGGTTCACAAGCGAATGCGGCCGTTTATATGGCATTATTAAATCCGGGCGACACCATTTTAGGCATGAGCTTGGCACATGGTGGTCACTTAACCCACGGTGCTTCCGTGAGCTTCTCCGGTAAAATTTATCATGCAGAGCAATATGGTATTACTGATGAAGGTTTGATTGACTACGATGCTTTGCGTAAACAAGCGCATGAAGTGAAACCAAAAATGATTGTGGGCGGTTTCTCTGCTTATTCTCAAGTGGTTGATTGGAAAAAAATGCGTGAGATCGCAGATGAAGTGGGCGCCTATTTATTCGTGGATATGGCACACGTTGCCGGTTTAATTGCGGCGGGCGTCTATCCGAATCCACTTCCGTATGCCCATGTTGTTACAACAACAACGCATAAAACCTTAGGTGGTCCACGTGGTGGTTTAATTTTATCTGCCAGCGGCGATGAAGAGATGTATAAAAAACTTCAATCTGCTGTTTTCCCGGCAGGTCAAGGTGGTCCATTAGTTCACATTATTGCGGCAAAAGCAGTGTGCTTCAAAGAAGCGTTAGAGCCGGAATATAAAATCTACCAACAAAATGTATTGAAAAATGCAAAAGCCATGGTGGAGGTGTTTAAACAACGCGGTTACAAAGTGGTTTCAAACAGTACCGAAAATCACTTGTTCTTAGTGGATTTAGTTCAACAAGGTTTAACCGGTAAAGCAGCGGATGCGGCACTTGGTAAAGCAAACATTACCGTGAATAAAAACTCGGTACCGAATGATCCACAAAAACCCTTTGTGACTTCCGGTATTCGTGTGGGTACACCTTCCGTTACCCGTCGTGGCTTTAACGAGAAAGACTGTCGTGAACTCGCCGGCTGGATGTGTGATGTGTTAGACGCACTCGGTAAAGACAATGAAGAACAAGTGATTGCTGCAACGAAAGAAAAAGTATTGGCGATCTGTAAACGTCTTCCGGTTTACGCTTAATGCCCATTTCACTTTGGGTCATAGTATTAGCGGCGGTGAATATCGCCGCTTATTTTTTGATGTGGCAAGATAAACAACGCGCCATCCGTCAACAATGGCGCATTCCTGAGCGTACATTGTTGTTATTAAGTTTATTCGGTGGGTTTATCGGGATTCATTTAGGCAGGCAACATTTTCGCCATAAAACGCAACGCTGGTATTTCAGCTTGACGGTGATCATCAGCGCAATCTTGTGGCTTGTCTTTCCGACCTGTTATTTTCTTTATAAGGGATAAAAAACCGCACTTTAGTGCCTTAAAGTGCGGTTCATTTTTAGATTGTTTTACACGTTGAAACGGAAGTGCATCACATCGCCGTCTTGTACGATGTAGTCTTTCCCTTCCAAACGCCATTTACCGGCATCTTTGGCACCGTTTTCACCTTTGAATTGGATGAAATCTTCATAGGCAATGACTTCAGCGCGGATAAAGCCTTTTTCAAAGTCGGTATGGATCACAGCAGCCGCTTTCGGTGCGGTGGCACCCACGGAAACGGTCCATGCGCGAACTTCTTTTACACCGGCAGTGAAGTAGGTTTGTAGGTTGAGAAGCGCGTAGCCTGCACGAATGACACGGTTTAAGCCCGGCTCTTCAATGCCGAGATCTTGTAAGAACTCGAGTTTTTCATCATCATCCAGTTCGGCGATTTCCGCTTCGATTGCGGCACATACCGGCACCACAACAGAACCTTCTTTTTCAGCAAATTCGCGGACTTTATCGAGATAAGGATTATTTTCAAAACCGTCTTCGTTCACGTTGGCAATGTACATGGTCGGTTTTAAGGTTAAGAAATTGTAGCTTTTGATCGCCAATAACTCGTCTTTGTCTAACGGCACAGAGCGAATCATGCCCGCTTCAGAGAGCACAGGTAAGATTTTTTCCATCACGGAAAGCTCAAATTTCGCGTCTTTATCGCCACCTTTAGCACGTTTTTGTAAACGTTGAATGGCGCGTTCACAGCTGTCTAGATCGGCTAACGCCAGTTCGGTGTTGATGGTTTCAATATCATTTAACGGATCGATTTTGCCTGCAACGTGTACGATATCGTCATTTTCAAAACAACGTACGACATGGCCAATGGCGTCCGTTTCGCGGATGTTGGCGAGGAATTTATTACCCAAACCTTCGCCTTTACTCGCGCCGGCCACCAAGCCTGCGATATCCACAAATTCCATGGTGGTGGGTAATACGCGTTCAGGTTTGACGATTTCTGCTAAGGCGTCTAAACGCGGATCCGGCATTGGCACCACGCCGGTATTTGGCTCGATGGTGCAAAACGGATAGTTTGCCGCTTCAATGCCGGCTTTGGTTAAGGCGTTGAAAAGGGTGGATTTGCCCACATTTGGCAGACCCACAATACCACATTTGAATCCCATAATTTTTCCTTATTGGTGAAGAAAAGTGCGGTTGAAATTTACCGTGTTTTTTGGCCGCACTTTTCGGTTAAATTTTAAAGCTATTTAGTCGATTAGTGGCTTTGACGATGCCGTCTTTGAAAAGCAGTTCCACACAATTTGCCGCTTCATCCAAGGCTTTTTCAAGCGCTTCACGCTCACTGGGTGAGGGTTTGTTTAACACATAACCCGCCACTAAATCACGGTGTCCCGGGTGACCGATCCCAATGCGCAGACGGTAAAAATTGTTGTTATTGCCCAATGCGGCGACAATATCTTTTAAGCCGTTGTGCCCGCCATGTCCGCCACCTAATTTCAGTTTAACGCTGCCGGGTGGTAAATCTAACTCATCATGCAGGACTAAAATTTCTTCCGGTTTAATACGATAAAAATTCGCCAATGCGCCTACCGCTTTGCCACTTAAATTCATAAAAGTTGTCGGCACCAAAAAACGGATTTCTTTGCCGTTCATCAGCGTTTTTCCCACGTTCCCGAAAAACTTATTTTCCGCATTTAATGTGACATTAAACCGCCGTGCTAAACGCGCAATTAACCATTCTCCGGCATTGTGGCGGGTGTCTGCGTATTTATCGCCGGGATTGCCAAGCCCAACAATTAACTTAATTTCTGACATAGTCTGTTTACGTGAATAAAAATAGTGGCGTATTGTAGCGGAAAATCGGTTTTTTCTCAATGAAAAGGCAATAGGGCGCAGTACATAATGGTGCTGCTTTCCTGTGATTTTGGTTCATCCTGCATCTGCTTAAGTATTGTGCGATGTAAAGGTTTTGCGTGGTGGCGTGGACCGCTTTAAAATAGAAAGCGAAAGGTGTTTATTGCCGGTGCTTTATGCCATTGATGCCCCAATAAACACACGACTTGGTTTCTGTTAGTAAAAATAAAAAAGAAGAACATCACGCATGCAAGATTTATTCTCTCAAGAACCTGTATTGGAACGTTTTTTAAATTATGTGACGTATGACACCCAATCTAAACCGGGCGCAAAAACTTCGCCGAGTTCTGCCGGTCAACTTGCCCTTGCCAAACACCTGCAACAGGAACTGGTGGCATTAGGGTTGCAAGACATTGTGTTGAGTCAACACGGTGTTCTCACGGCATATTTACCGGCTAACGTGGATTCCAATGCGCCAACGATTGGCTTTATTTCTCATTTAGATACGTCGCCTGATTGCAGTGGCAAAAACGTGCAGCCTGAAGTGATTGAAAATTATCGAGGTGGCGATATTGCGTTAGGTGTCGGCGAGGAATTTCTCAGCCCCGTCCATTATCCTTTCTTACATCAATTCATTAGTAAAACCCTGATTGTGACGGATGGAAATACCTTGTTGGGCGCAGACAATAAAGCCGGAATTGCAGAAATTATGACCGCACTTTATCGCCTAAAAACGGAAAATCTCCCTCATGGCAATATTCGAGTTGCCTTCACGCCGGATGAGGAAATCGGGCTGGGTATGCAATTTTTCCCTTTTGAGGATTTCCCATGCGATTGGGCTTATACCATCGACGGTGGCGCCGTGGGGGAATTGGAATATGAAAACTTTAATGCTGCCTCTGCCAAAGTCACATTTTACGGACGTCATATTCACCCCGGTTCGGCAAAAAATAAACTGATTAACGCCTTAACCATGGCTTGTGAATTTCAGCACGCTTTTCCGCAGGCAGAAACTCCTGAAAATACTGCTCAGCGAGAAGGTTTTTTCCATTTAAATCATTTTTCCGGCGACATTGAAAAAGCAGAGCTGCATTATCTCATTCGCGATTTTGATGGAACAGAATTTGAAAAGCGGAAACAGTTTATTCGTGATTTAGTGGCTCAATTTAATCAGCAAAAACGCCTGCTAAAACCGATTGAACTGGTGCTGACCGATAGCTATAAAAATATGTACGAAACGGTAAAAAACGTGCCGCAATCTATCGAATTAGCGGATCTTGCCATGAAACACTGCGGAATTACGCCAAATCACAAAGTCATTCGTGGCGGTACTGATGGCGCTTGGTTAGCGGAAAAAGGATTAGCTTGCCCGAATCTTTTCACCGGCGGGTATAACTTTCACAGTAAGCATGAATTGATTACGCTTGAAGGCATGAAAGATGCGGTGAATGTCATTGTGGCTATCATGACATTGAGCAGAACATGGGAAAAAGTGTAAAGGCGCAGGTAAAGCATTCCTTCGCACGCGATGTTTTGTTAGAATAAGGCGTTTTTTTGTACCACAATGTGTGGTGATTATCGTTATTTATTTTAGGAATCGTTAAGAATGAATCGGAAATGCGTTAAGCCAAGTCTCTTTTTTCTTGGGATGTTGTCGTACAGTGGCTTGCTTCAGGCCGACACGCCGGCAATGGTCGGCTTACAATTTGCACAAAACTCGCTGATGGCGCTTGATAAAAATGATGCCGGTTTAGCCACGCAACAGCTTGCGCTTGAAACGCGTGCGGAAGAGGCGCGCTTGGCAGAGGAAAAACAACAGCAAGCAGAACAGGCGTTAGCTGAACATATTGGCGAGACTCCGCTGCAATTTAAATCGCTCATTGCAAAAATTTATGCCGAAAATAATTTCGCCCCACTTTGGACGGATGTTCAGGCGAAGCAACAATTTCTCCATGATTATGCGCTGATGGTTGCCGCAGGAATTTCCAAACGTTCCGCCGAAGCACTCAATGCAGCGCATCGTATTGCGGGCAATGGTGCATTAATCGAAGATATTTTGTTAACCGATGCGTTTTTAGACTATTTATATTATGCCAACAACGTACAACGTTCGGCGCAAAAATGGTTGTATTCAGAAAATAGTTATAAAGCCGGTAAACCCGATGAAAATCAGATTGCTGCGTGGTTAAGTGCGGTCAAAAATAACGATCATTTGGCATTTGTTAAAAACCTCTCCAGTGATAATCCTTTGTTTCAACAGACATTGGATCGCGTGAAGGCGCTCATTGCAAAAGGGGTAGAAAAAAATAAAACAACCGAATTACACCGTTTCGCAATCAATGCGCAACGTTTACGAATTCTGCCGGCATTTGAAAATGGGATCTTTGTTAATATTCCAAGTTATCAGCTCACCTATTATCGTAACGGCGAAGCGGTATTAACCTCTCGCGTGATTGTGGGGAAACCCGAGCGTAAAACGCCGGTCATGTTTAGCCGTTTAAGTAATGTGGTTGTCAACCCACCATGGAATGCGCCAACGCGTTTAATTAACGAGGATATTATTCCAAAAGTACGAAAAGATCCGAGCTACATTTATCGTAATGGTTATACGATTATTGATAGCAAAGGCAATACCATCGATCCTTACACAATTGATTGGGAAAATATGACAGCGAATAAATTCCCATATCATTTACGTCAGGCACCAAGCGACAACAGTGCGTTGGGGAACTACAAATTTAATATGCCAAGTTCGGATGCCATTTATTTGCATGACACGCCAAAACGTAATTTATTTGCCAATAAAAAACGGGATTTAAGTTCCGGCTGCGTGCGTGTTGAGAAGTCCGATCAGTTGGCAACTATTTTATTGAAAGAAGCCGGTTGGAGCGATGAACGAAAACAAAATGTGCTGAAAAGCCGAAAAACAACATCTGCCAGCATCAAATCTGACAATCCGGTGTTTTTATATTACGTCACCGCCTGGGTTGATAAAGACCAAGTGCATACGTTGCCAGATATTTACGGTTATGACAAAGCGGCAAATTTAAGTTATATTGACTGGAACGTGTTAAAACACTATGTTCAGTAATCTTTTGTCGAACTAACACAGACGATCATAGTCAAATGGTAAAATGTTGAACAAAGGTAGGAAGAAAAAATGAATCATATCAACCACGGTCGCCGTAAATGGTTATCTTTAGGCGGCATTGTGCTAGGTGCAACGCTATTACCAAATACCGTTTTGGCTGCCGTTTCGACACCTAAACCGCGGATATTAAATTTCCGTAACATCAATACCGGCGAAAAATTAGGTGCCGAATTTGCACTTGGTCGTGGTTTTAGCGCCAATACATTGCGACTGCTCGATCACTTCTTGCGTGATAAACGAACCAATCAAGTGCATAAAATGGATCCGCAGTTGTTTACAAAATTCTACCGCGTTCAACAACAGTTAGGATTACGTAATACGGAAATTCAAATTATTTGTGGCTATCGCTCTGCCGCCAGTAATGCGGCAATGCATCGTCGTAGTCATGGCGTGGCAAGCAATAGTTATCACATTCGTGGTCAGGCGATTGATTTCCGTATTGATGGCGTGCCACTGGCAACACTACGTGATTCCGTGCAATCACTCCAAAATGGAGGCGTTGGGTATTATCCGCGCAGTAATTTTATTCACATGGATACCGGCCCGGTTCGTACATGGAACGGTAGCTAGTAAAAACAACGCAATTTTAAACCGCACTTTGTTGCGGTTTTTTTGTTCAAATCACAGGAGAGACAATGAATATTGACATTATTCCGGTCACGGCATTTCAGCAAAACTGCTCGTTAATTTGGGATGAAAACAAAAATGCCGCCATTATCGATCCGGGTGGCGAAGCCGATAAACTGATTAAGCGCATTGAAGCATTGGAATTAAATTTACAGGCAATTTTGCTGACACATGGTCATTTGGATCATGTGGGCGCGGCAGAAAAATTGAAGCAACATTTCAACGTGCCTATTTTAGGTTCCAATTCCAAAGATGAATATTGGTTTAAAAGCTTGCCGCAACAGTCGGAAAAATTCGGTCTTTTATTTGATGTTGCTGCCTTTGAACCGGATCGTTGGTTGGATCAGGAAGGCGAAGTATTGACGATAGGTGATTTTACGTTTGAAGTGTTACATTTGCCCGGCCATACGCCCGGACATATCGGTTTTATTGAGCACCAAAAACGCATTGCATTTACCGGTGATGTACTCTTTAAAAGCGGCATTGGGCGGACGGATTTTCCGGGAGGAAATTACGAGGACATCATTACCTCCATTCGTGAAAAATTGTATCCTTTGGGCGATGATATGATTATTGTCGCCGGTCATGGCCCTTACACCACGATTGGTGTAGAAAAGCAAACCAATCCTTATGTCAACATGAAGTAATGAGAAATAGCTATGCAACATAAACTTATCGCCTGTATCGGTGGCGGCAATATGGCACAAGCCATCGTGTTCGGCTTACTAAAACAAGCTTATCCTGCCGATAAAATTATTGTGTGCGATCCGAATGAAGAAAAACGTAATTTATTTGCGCAAAAAGGGTTGCACACTTCGACGGACAATGTTGCTGCCGTTGCGCAAGCTGAAGTTGTGTTGTTAGCCGTCAAACCACAAGTATTAGCCGAGGTTTGCTCACCTTTAAGTGCGGTGGATTTTTCTGATAAATTGCTTATTTCGATTGCTGCCGGCATTTCCGTAAAAAGATTGACCGCACTTTTGCCGACCGCCAAAGCTGTCGTGCGAGTGATGCCAAATACGCCGGCCTTTGTAGGCGAGGGGATGGCAGGGTTATTTGCCGACCAAAATACCTCAGAAAACGACCGCACTTTTGCGCAAGATTTGTTGTCTGCCGTAGGCAAAACCCTTTGGGTGACGTCGGAAGAACACATGCATACCGTCACAGCCGCGTCTGGCAGTAGCCCAGCGTATTTTTTTCAATTTTTAGAAGCCATGCAACAAAGCCTGATTGATATGGGGTTGTCTGCAAACAACGCTCGTGAATTAGTACAGCAAGCGATGTTGGGTTCTGCCAAAATGGTGGTGGAAAATCCGCAGCTAGATTTATCGACATTGCGCCAAAATGTGACCTCTAAAGGCGGTACAACGGCGGCGGCGCTGAATGTGTTGAATCAACATCAATTTAATGACATCGTGCAACAAGCCATGCAAGCTTGCGTGGCACGTTCAAAAGAAATGGAAACCTTATTCTAATGTCTGTTCGTCCTTTTACTTGGCTCGCGTTGAGCTTTTTCGGGTATTACTGCGCGTATGGCGTTTTTATCCCTTTTTTCCCGGTGTGGTTGAAGTCGCAACATTATGGCGAAGAGCTGATTGGCATGGTGTTGGCAAGTGCTTATGTCTTTCGTTTCGTGGGCGGTTTGTTTTTTTCAGGTTTAATTAAACGCGCTTCACAGTTGATCAATTCTTTGCGTGTGTTGGCGCTTGCCAGTGCCTTGATTATGGCCGGTTTAAGTGTTGTCGCGGAGAATTTTTGGTTGCTGTTTTCTGCCATTGGCTTATTTGCCATGGTTAATGCGGCAGGTATGCCGATTACGGATTCTTTGGCAAGCACTTGGCAGCGGCAAATTCAGTTGGATTACGGTAAGGCTCGGCTCATTGGATCCCTTGCCTTTGTGGTTGGCGTAACCTTATTTGGCAATGTGATTGGCTTTTTCGGCGAGCAAAATATTGTCTGGATTTTGACCGCACTTTTATTAGCGTATTCGGTGATGCAGTGCGTGACACCGACGATTCCCCCGCAAGATGAATCTTCGGAAGAGTCCGGCACCGATGTGGGGTATTGGGCTTTATTAAAAAACAACACAACCTTGCGGGTTTTGTTGGCGTCGTCTTTAATTCAGGGCTCACACGCCGCCTATTATGTTTATAGTGTATTGTATTGGACCAGTCTAGGGATTTCCGTCTCGCAGACCAGCTTGCTATGGGGCTTGGGTGTGATTGCCGAAATTTTGCTGTTTTTCTTTTCTCGCCGTTTACTGCAAAACTGGAAGGTCAGCACCCTTTTTCATTTGGCGACCTTGGCGTGCATTGTGCGTTGGGTAGGCCTTGCTGCCACAAGTGAGATTTGGTTCATCGGGCTTTTGCAATTACTTCACAGTCTAACGTATGCAGTGGCACATTACGGCATGGTGCGCTATATCACCACGCAACCGCAGTCGCATATTTCCAAACTACAAGCTTTGTATAACGGCATATCAAATAGCGCGATGGTGGCAATTTTGACCGCACTTAGTGGCTTGATTTACCCGTATTCAGCATCAATGACGTTTGTCTTAATGGCGATCATTGCGGCGCTGGCGTTCGTAGTGACACCACGTAAAGTCGAAGCCTTTTTACTTCATCAGGGCTAAATATGAATGATCTGACTTTGCTCGATTTATTTCTAAATGAATTATGGATAGGCAAAGGCTTGTCGCCGAATACCGTGCAATCTTATCGTTTGGATCTCACCGCACTTTGCGATTGGCTTAGTGAACGCAAGTTGTCGTTGCTTGGCTTAGATTCTGTCGATCTTCAAACGTTTCTCGGTGAGCGGGTAGAGCAAGGGTATAAAGCCACCAGCACGGCGCGATTATTGAGTGCCATTCGAAAGCTTTTCCAATATTTGTATCAAGAAAAATACCGCACCGACGATCCAAGTGCGGTGTTAAGTTCGCCTAAATTACCCAGCCGTTTGCCTAAGTATTTAACCGAACAGCAAGTCACGGATTTGCTCAATGTGCAAAGTTTAGATCAGCCGATTGAACTACGCGATAAGGCGATGTTGGAGCTATTGTATGCCACCGGATTGCGGGTGACGGAATTGGTTTCACTGCATACCGATAGCATTAGTTTGAATCAAGGCGTGGTTCGGGTCATCGGCAAAGGCAATAAAGAACGTATTGTGCCGATGGGAGAGGAGGCAACCCATTGGGTGAAGCAATTTATGCTGTTTGCTCGTCCGATTTTATTGGATGGACAAAGTTCCGATGTGTTATTTCCAAGCCGTCGCGGTACGCAAATGACACGCCAAACATTTTGGCATCGAATTAAACATTATGCGGTGCTGGCGGAAATTGATAGCAATATGTTGTCGCCACACGTTTTGCGTCACGCGTTTGCGACGCATTTGGTGAATCACGGCGCCGATTTGCGTGTGGTTCAAATGTTGTTGGGCCACAGTGATTTATCCACGACACAAATTTATACCCATGTGGCGAAAGAACGCTTGAAACGGTTACACGAACGCTATCATCCACGTGGTTAATTTTGTGTAGATAAATCGAGCGTTTTTTAATCAATTATGCGCTTTTATCGTGCATTTCCTCGACGGAAAGCCTTTGTCTCGTTATAATTCATTGTCTTATTTTCTATTAATAACGTGTTCGGTGTGAGCATTCGCCGAGTGCATCAATTTGAGGTAACATCATAATGTCATTAAATATTGAAACGACTCAAGGTTTAGAGCGTCGTGTAACCATCACCGTTCCGGCTGAAACTGTTGTTCAGGCTATCCGCGAAGAATTAAAACGCGTTGCTAAAAATGCGCGTATTGACGGCTTCCGTAAAGGTAAAGTCCCGCCACACATTATTGAAAAACGTTTCGGCGCTTCTGTTCGTCAAGATATTTTAGGCGATTTATTACAAAACCATTTTTTCCAAGCGGTTATCGAAAATAAAATCAATCTCGCAGGTCGCCCAAGTTTCACCGTTGAACAATTTGAAGACGGTAAAGACTTAAAATTCAGCGCCACTTTTGAAGTGTATCCTGAAGTTGAATTAAAAGGTTTAGAAAATATCAAAGTAGAAAAACCGGTTGTTGAAATCTCTGAAGCAGATGTTGACAAGATGGTTGAAGTGTTGCGTAAACAACAAGCAACTTGGACTGAAAGCCAAGAAGCAGCAAAAGCAGAAGATCGCGTAACGATTGACTTCGTGGGTTCTGTTGACGGCGAAGAATTTGAAGGCGGCAAAGCATCCGATTTCGTTTTATTCATGGGTCAAGGTCGTATGATCCCAGGCTTTGAAGAGGGCATCGTTGGCCACAAAGCCGGTGAAAAATTCACGATTGATGTGACTTTCCCGGCAGAATATCACGCGGAAAACTTAAAAGGTAAAGCAGCGAAATTTGACATTACGTTGAAAAAAGTTGAAGTGATGGTATTACCGGAATTAACCGATGAGTTCGTTGCGAAATTTGGTCCAAATACCAAATCTGTTGCAGATTTACGCAATGAAATTCGTAAAAACATGCAACGTGAATTGAAAAATGCGTTAGTGACTCGCGTGAAAACCCAAGTCATTGACGGTTTAGTAGAACAAAATCAAATTGATGTACCAAGTTCTGCGGTTGAACAAGAAATTGAGGTATTGCGTCAACAAGCCGCACAACGTTTTGGTGGCAATGCACAACAAGCAGCACAATTACCACGCGAATTGTTTGAAGAACAAGCTAAACGTCGTGTGTTAGTGGGCTTGTTACTTTCCCAAGTGATTGCTTCAAACGAATTAAAAGCAGATGAAGAACGTGTGAAAGCCATGATTGAGGATATTGCATCGGCTTACGAACAACCGGCAGACGTGGTTGAATACTACAGCAAAAACAACGAATTAATGAATAATATTCGTAACGTCGTATTAGAAGAACAAGCTGTTGAGGCGGTGTTAGCGAAAGCGCAAGTCACTGAAAAAGCGGCAACCTTCGATGAGATCATGAATCCACAAGCTTAATGATTTTCCGCAAAGTGCGGTCAATTTTTTAAGTCTTTTCGCCAAGAAGGAAATTCTCCTACGGCATCATTTAAACGGTCAGAAATGAATGTATTTCTGACCGTTATTTTTTCTTCAAAGACTAAAGATCTTCCGCTTGTTTCAACGCTTCTGCCGGTTGTAAAAACGCCGGGATTTTTGACCGCACTTTTTGCGGATTAAGCGTCAACGGGTAGGTGCGTTTTTGCGCCACGATAACCGTTAACGGGGCAAACCAACCGGCGGTTTGATGGGATAGCGCCAAATTCCGCTGTTCCAAAATATCAAAGTTGAGTAATTCCAACCAATCAATGATCCGCCAAAGGCAATAATGACGTGAAGGGAAGTCTCCCGTTTTGGATTTAAAAAATAGGCCATTAAGCGGATTAAACAGACTGAGAAACAAATAGCCGTCATCGGTGAGAACGCGGTGGGTTTCGCGCAACACTTGATGGGGGTCTTGGACAAAATTCAGTGTGTTAGTCAGCACACAAGCATCCAATTGCTGTTGAATAAAGGGGAGTTCGGTGAGCTTGGCTTGTACAACTGAATGATGATCGTCTAAAAGTGCGGTCAAATTTTCCGTTATTTTTTCACTGAGGCTAATTTGGTGGCGCAAGGGCAAATCACATTGAATTTCTGCGCTAAGTCCGCCAATTTTCAGAATCTGATAACCACAAATTTTTGTAAACCAAGGGGCAAAATAAGCGTTTAATGCGTTACAATAAGCGCGCCCATTTGGCAGTTGTTGCCAACCGGTGGGCATCACCAGTGACTTTTCATATTTAGCACGCCACATCATGGTAACTCCGAGGTCCTATGTTAATTCCGATTCCTGCGTTAAACGATAATTATATTTGGCTTTATACACGGAAAAATTTACCGTTGCTCATTGTTGATTTGCCCGAAACCGACAAGCTGTTTCACTTGTTGGAAGAACAACATTTTTCCGTTGAAGCATTGTTGCTCACGCACAACCATGCAGATCACACAGACGGTGTTGCGGCGTTTAAACAACGTTTCCCGCAAGTACCGATTTATGGCCCGGCAGAGTGCGCTGCTTGTGGGCTGACGCAGGTGATTAATGAAGGCGACCTTATCACCGAACATTATCGAATTCAAGTATTGCCCACTGGCGGGCATACGGCGCAGCATGTGAGTTATTGGGTGGATGGGCATTTGTTTTGCGGTGATGCCTTATTCTCCGCCGGTTGCGGTCGAGTGTTTACCGGTGATTATGCGCAAATGTTCGCCACCATGCAGCGTTTTGCGGCGTTGCCTGATGACACCATTGTTTGCCCTGGGCATGAATATACGTTAAGTAATTTAGCGTTTGTGCAACGCGTTTGGGCAAACAAAAGTGCGGTGGAAAATCATCGCGTTTTGGTGGCGCAATTACGAGCTGAAAATAAACCAAGCCTACCCACCACGATAGGCTTGGAAAAACAGATTAATCCATTTTTAACGGCAACCAACTTAGCGCAATTTACCCAATTACGCCAAGCCAAAGATACGTTTTAGAAATTTGATACTTCGCAATAAAATTGCAGATTAATGGCTTTTTTCTTGCGCTAATTTGCCCAAGTAGGGGCAATTCAGCTAGAATATAGCCCGTTTTTATGTCTATTTTTTCTATTTTAGTGGGATAAATGTTGCCGTATTTGTTGTGTCAACATAATAAAGTGCGGTGATTTTTCATGTATTTTTTATGACGATTTTAGTTCTTGGTATTAATCACAAAACCGCCTCTGTTGCCTTACGGGAAAAAGTCGCTTTTTCTGACGAAAAACGTGCTTTTGCTTTGCGTCATATTCGGCAAATTGAATTAGCCGAAAGTGCGGTGATTTTATCCACTTGTAACCGAACTGAAGTTTATCTGCACAATAAAACCGTCCCGCCACAAGAAACGCAACATTGGATTCGCCAAGCCATACAATGGTTTGCCGAAATTCATCAACTGGACTTAGCCGAGCTTCAGCGTTGCCTTTACACTTATGAAAACCTGCCGGCCGTCAATCATTTAATGGAAGTGGCTTGTGGCTTGGATTCATTGATTTTAGGCGAGCCACAAATTTTGGGACAAGTGAAGCAAGCTTATCAAATGAGCGAGCAGCACTATCAACAAGAACAGCAAGCTATTTCCGGCGAATTATCCCGTTTATTTCAAAAAACATTTTCCACGGCAAAACGCGTGCGTACGGAAACCAATATTGGTGAAAGTGCGGTATCTGTGGCATACGCTGCTTGCAGTTTAGCGCGCCAAATTTTTGAATCGCTGAGCGAATTAACCATTTTGTTAGTGGGCGCAGGGGAAACCATTGAATTGGTTTGCCGTCATTTATTGCGTCACGGCGTAAAAAACATGGTGATTTCCAACCGCACTTTAGCCCGCGCAGAAGCCCTCGTGGAGAAATTGGATACCACGGCGAATATTCAAATCCTACCGCTAGAACAGTTACAGCAAGGCTTAAATCAAGCGGATATTGTGATTAGCTCTACCGGCAGCCCGCATATTCTGATGAGCCGCAACATGGTTGAAAAGGCGCAAATCATGCGTCGCTATCGTCCGATGTTGTTGGTGGATATTGCCGTGCCACGTGATATTGAAGAAAGTGCGGCGGAATTAGACAGTGTTTATCACTATACGGTGGATGATTTACAAAATATCATTCAACATAATTTAAGCCAACGGGAACAAGCCTCTGCGCAGGCAAAAGAAATTATTCAGGCGGAATGCGCGGATTTCTTTGCGTGGTTGAAAGTCCATCAGTTTTCTAATTTGATCCGTCGTTATCGTGAAGAGGCGGAACTTACTCGTCAGGATTTGCTGGAAAAAGCGATAGCTTCCTTACAACAAGGTGAAGAGGCGGAACAGGTGCTACAAGAATTAAGTTATAAATTAATGAATAAATTGATCCACTCGCCGACAAAAGCCATGCAAACCATGGTGAAAAACGGTAATGCGGTGGGTCTGCAAACCTTTTCTAAAGCCTTGGGAATGGATGATGAATAGTCGTTCCGAATGTATTTAAATGCCGTTTAAAATCAGTCAATTTACTTTTACGGGAGAAAAAAATGCGAGAAAGTCCTCAAATCGCGAACGTTGATCTAGTAAAACAAATGAATAGTGCGGTGGTGTATAAGCTCATCGATCAGCAAGGTCCGATTTCCCGTATTCAAATCTCTGAAATAAGCCAACTTGCTCCGGCAAGTGTGACTAAAATCACTCGTCATTTACTTGCTCGTGGTTTAATTAAAGAAGTAGAGCAACAAGAATCGACCGGCGGACGTCGTGCCACCTCGATTGTGGCGGAACATAAACATTTTCATTCTATTTTAGTGGGCATTGGGCGGGAACATTTAACCTTAGCCATTATGGATTTATCCGCTAAATTAGTGAATAAATCCGTCTTTACGCTTGAGAATTACCCAACGCCACAAGCATTTGAACAGTTTTTATTTCAACGCTTGGATGAATTTATTCAAGAAAACCAAAAACGTGGCAGTGAATTTATTGCGATTGGTATCACGGTTCCCGGTTTTGTGGATACGAAAAGCAACATGATTGAACAGGTTCCGCACTTTGACTTAAGCGCGCCTTGGGACTTGGCAAATCACGTTGCCGAACGTTTTAATTCCCCCACATATATTGGGCATGATGTGCGTAGTTTAGCTCTTGCGGAGCACTATTTCGGTGTGACGAGAGATTGTTACGATTCGTTGCTATTGCGTATTCATCGCGGTGTTGGTGCGGGAATTGTGATTAATCATGAGCTCTTTTCCGGCTATAAAAAGAATGTAGGCGAAATCGGGCATATTCAGGTGGATCCGTTAGGAAAACGTTGTATGTGCGGCAATGTGGGCTGTTTGGAAACGGTGGTCAGCAATTCGGCAATTGAAAATAAAATGTCAGAGTTATTGGAAGACGGTTACCAAAGTAAATGGCTTTCTTTGGAAGCTCATGACATTGAGGCCATTTGCAAAGCCAGCAATAAGCAAGATGCGGTAGCCACAGAACTCATCGAACACGTTGGTACGCAAATCGGGCGTGTGTTGGCAATGAGTGTGAATATGTTTAATCCGGAAAAAATCGTGATTTCCGGTGAAATTACGCAGGCGAAAAACGTCTTATTTGCTGCTATTCGTCGTACTTTGGAAAGCCATGCCTTGCCGGCGTTTGTCCAAAATACGCCATTAGTCGCATCAGAGCTTAGCAATGAAGATGTGATAGGGGCTTTCGCCTTAGTGAAACGTGCGTTGTTTGACGGCAGTTTATTGCGCCGTTTAATTGAAGAATAAGAGCATCCATTCCAACAGCACAAACGCGTAATATGTGTTACCTGTTGAGAATCACATTCCCTGTATCAGTTGGATTCTCCGGCTTGTCAAAAACAGAGAGTAAAATGACCGCACTTTTGTGCGTGAACTCACGGCATCTCTTCGCATGAGATGCCGTGATAACAAGCTTATTTCAAACCGGCTTGTTCAATTAATTTGTTCGCGTTTTCTTTATCTTGCGCCGTTGTCGCACTCACTTCAGGTGCTTCTAATTTTGCGTAAGGTTCCATATTAAACGGCGAAACAACATCGGTGCGTAATGGATATTCCGCACGAACAGCCACAAGGGCTTCTTGACCTTTTTTGCTGGCTAAGAAATCCACGAATTTTTTCGCTTCTTCTTTATTTTTTGAGCCTTTTAACACCGCTGCACCAGAGTAAGTCACTAATGCGCCCGGATCTTGATGGCGAATGAAGTACAAACGAGAATTTAGTTTATCTTCGCCTTTTTCTTTTGCCAACGCATACCAATAATAGTTATTAATCAACGCAGCCGGTACTTCGCCATTTTCAACAGCTTGTAATGCCACGCTGTTTTTCGCGTAGAGTTTGCCATTTTCTTTCAAGCCTTTTAACCAGTCTAAAGCCGCTTGTTCGCCTTTTAGTTTGGTGATGGCGACAACTTGTTCTAAGAACGCACCGGAAGTCGGCACATAACCGATTTTATCTTTCCATTTCGGCGTAGCGTAATCTAACACGGATTTTTCCATGTCTTTTTCGGAGAGTTTATTTTTGTCATAAACCACCACACGAGAACGACCGCTTAAGGCAATCCAGTCTTTTTTCGGAGCTACCGGTACGCCTTTATATTGGGTTTGTTTAATGATGTCGGCAGAGAGGGGTTCAAGTAGATCTGCGTCGGATAATCCAACAAAGGAGGCGACTTGTTCGGTATAGAATACATCAGCCGGGGTTTTGTCTCCTTCTTCTTTTAACTGGCCGGCAAGCTGTTCGCTTTTAGCACTGTTTAAAGTGACTTTAATACCGGTTTCTTTGGTAAAGGCTTCGGTGACCGCTTTAGCTGCTTCTTTGTGTTGACCGTTATAAACCGTGATATCGGCTGCTGCAATGCCGGAGAAGGCAATTGCCGCAGCGAGGGTGGCAAGTTGGAAATGACGAATCTTCATAAAAAACTCCTTTTATAATTTCAGATAAATGATAGGTTCTGCGCAATGTTAAATTGTGCATGAACGAGACCATTCTAGAAGATTGAAAATAAAATGCAAATAGTTCTCAATTATTAATCGAAACAACGATTATGCTTGTAAAGCACGTACCGCCTCCATCACGTCTTGTGGAGAAAGATCAATCAGACTTTGATGATAACCTTCCGCGCTATCCGTGCTTTTACGTACTTTAAGCAAGCCGCCTTCTATTTTCCGCAGAATAATGGCTTTGTCGGAAAGCGGTGGCGTATAGGTCGGACTGGTCGGACCGTAAAGGGCAACCAGCGGGCGTGAGGTTGCCGCCGCAATATGCATTAATCCGCTGTCATTACTCACAATCACGGCGCAATGAGCAATCAGATCAACCGCTTGATCCAAGCTGGTCTGTCCGGCTAAATTCACACAGAACGCCTGTAACGTCTCCGGCAATGTATTGCGAATCTGCTCACCTACGTCCACATCTTTTGCCGAACCAAATAACATAATGGCATAGCCCTGTTCAATTAACATTTCAGCCAGTTTTGCATAGTGATAATGCGGCCAACGTTTTGCCGGGCCAAATTCTGCGCCGGGACAAAATCCAATCAACGGGCGCGTGCCTAAAAGTGCGGTTTGTTTTTCAAATTGTTTTAAGGTGGCGGCTTGCTGTTGTGGATTTACCGTTAATTTCGGGACTAAGACCGGTATTTCGGTTGCAGAGGGAACCGCATTGCGTTCAAACGCAAGCGCAACATAACGTTGCACCATCATGGGGTAACGTTGTTTATGATGACGTAAATCATTGAGCAGAAAATAACGGGATTCGCCTTTCCATCCGCGACGATGCTTAATCTGTGCAAACAGCGGAATTAGCGCAGACTTTAATGAATTGGGTAAAACAATCGCCATATCATAACGCTGGCGTAAGGCTTTACCTAAACGATAACGTTCACATAACGCAAACTTACCGTGTCCCAACGGCATTTCGATTGCTTGGCGAACTTCCGGCATACGCGCCAGCAACGGTCTACACCAATTCGGCGCCATGACATCAATGTGGCATTGAGGGTATTGAAGACATAATTGTTGATACAAACTGTGCGACATCACCATGTCGCCCACCCAAGACGGGCCGATAATCAGGATATTCATATAATAAAGATAAATGTCAAATTAATCGTAAAGTGCGGTGGATTTTAACAGTGTTTTTCTTCCCGTTTCACATCATCCCACAACCTATCCATTTCCTCTAATGAGGCTTCCGCCAACGTCCGATTTTGCGCACCAAGCTTGGCCTCAACACGGCGGAAACGCTGCTCAAATTTCTGATTGGCTTTACGCAAACTTTCTTCTGCCGAGCATTTCAAGTGTCGGCTGAGGTTCACAGTGGCAAAAAAGAGATCGCCGATTTCTTCTTCAATTTTTGCCGGATCTTGTGGAGAACGTGCGATTTCTTGTTTGACTTCCTGCAATTCTTCTTCCACTTTAGCAAAAACAGGGGAAACATCCGCCCAGTCGAACCCGACTTTGCTACAACGTTTTTGTAATTTTTCTGCACGCATCAAGGCAGGAAATGCGTGCGGAATATTATCCAATAAGGACGTATGCCCTTGATGTTGATGTTCCAAGGCTTTCATCGCATTCCAATTTTGTAAGGCTTCTTCTTCGTTGTTGGCTTGTGTGTTGCCGAAAACATGAGGATGGCGTCGTACGATTTTTTCCGCCACAGCTTGCACAACCTCATCAAAAGTAAAGTGATGATCTTCTGCTGCCAATTGACTAAGAAAGACCACTTGCAATAACAAGTCACCCAGTTCTTCTTTTAGATTTTCTGTATTATGTTGCTCAATGGCTTCAATCACTTCGTAAGTTTCTTCTTTGAGGCAAGCAATCATTGAGGTGTAATTTTGTTTAATATCCCACGGACAACCGTTCACCGGATCCCGTAGCCGAGCGATTAATTGTACAAAATCATGAATGGAATAACGCATAGCAGCTCACTTTTCATTAAATAGCGAATTTATTTTAGGTTCAACCGATTCAATCAGCTGTTACCTGCATTGAGAGAAACCATCATATCACGGTGCAACAATGGGCGTGATAAAATTTGTGATTTGTAAATCCAGGTGTTTTTATCAGCATCACGCCGAATACGACTCAGTCAAACAGTCCCTCACAGAGAGAGATTTTCATCCTCAGCTAAAATTATTCTCATTTTATTATTATCGGAGAGTTTGTTAGAATGCCGCATTATTTTGATCTGCCTTAATTGAGAGTAGTAAATGAATCACATTTCACCTGAAGCAGCGAAAGTGCGTGAGGCGCTGCGTCAGAAAGGAATCGAAACCCCCATGATTGTGTTGGATGAAAGCAAAGATGAACGTCGCACACACATTGAACAACATATGCGTGAAGTGTTGCGTTTAATCGGTTTGGATTTACGTGACGACAGCATCGAAGAAACTCCTGCCCGCCTTGCCAAAATGTTCGTTGATGAAATTTTTAGCGGGTTGGATTACGCTAACTTCCCGAAAATCACTAATATCGCCAATCGCATGAAAGTAAGCGAAATGGTATTGGTCAACGATGTCACCTTAACCAGCACCTGCGAGCATCACTTCGTGACCATCGATGGCATGGTGTCCGTGGCGTATTACCCGAAAAAATGGGTCATCGGGTTATCAAAAATTAATCGTGTTGTGGCATTTTTTGCTCAACGCCCGCAAGTACAGGAACGCTTAACGGAGCAAATTTTATTGGCCTTTCAAACGATCTTAGAAACGGAAGATGTCGCCGTCTATGTCAAAGCAACGCATTTTTGTGTGAAATGTCGCGGCATTAAAGATGCTAATAGTTATACAGTAACATCCGCCTTTGGTGGTGTCTTCTTAGAAGATCGCGAAACCCGAAAAGAATTTTTGAGTTTAATTAATAAGTAATCCCATCAAATGATCCCAAAAGAATGCTTTTATGGCATTCTTTTTTTTTAGATTTCATGGCTAAAAGTGCGGTCAATTTTTTTCGTAAAAAAGAACAGAAAAAGTCACCGCACTTTACTGCACCTCACTGACCGAAAGACATTATCGCTCCTGACAACAGTTTCATGGTGCGTAAAAATTGTTAATAATGTGTGAAATGTCACAGAATTCTCTTCCATTTTCATTATAATAAAACGAACTTGTTCCAACGCATTTATTCAAAAGAGGATATTTTTATGGATGAACAACTTAAAAAAGCAGCATTAGATTTTCACGAATTCCCGATTCCGGGAAAAATTGAAGTGACACCCACCAAATCGCTTGCGACTCAACGCGACTTAGCCTTGGCGTATTCTCCGGGGGTGGCGGCACCTTGTTTGGCTATTCAAGCAGATCCTGCAGATTCTTATAAATATACTTCTCGTGGCAACTTAGTGGCGGTGATTTCAAACGGTACGGCAGTGCTTGGTTTAGGCAATATCGGGGCGTTAGCAGGAAAACCGGTGATGGAAGGGAAAGGTGTGTTGTTTAAAAAATTCGCCGGCGTCAACGTCTTCGACATTGAAGTGAATGAACACGACCCAGATAAGCTCATCGACATTATTGCGTCTCTTGAACCCACCTTCGGCGGCATTAACTTGGAAGACATTAAAGCACCGGAATGTTTTTACATTGAACGCAAATTACGTGAAAGAATGAAAATTCCTGTCTTCCACGATGACCAACACGGTACCGCGATTATTTCTGCCGCCGCAGTGCTAAACGGCTTACGCATTGTCGATAAAAAAATTGAAAACGTGAAACTCGTTGCTTCCGGTGCCGGTGCGGCATCGATTGCGTGCTTAAACTTATTAGTTTCCCTCGGTATGAAACGAGAAAATATCACCGTGTGCGACTCCAAAGGCGTGATCTACAAAAATCGTGATGATC